>JADFON010000120.1 GCA_022562855.1 Candidatus Zhuqueibacterota bacterium
CTGTCTGAGGCAACTAACATAGTACCGGGAAACGCATACCCTTCCTCACACATAATCTGGTGACCGATACCCCTTCCGGCAGGATAAAAATCGACGCCCATTTCGGCGGCAAAGTTTTCAATGTTACGGTATTTTTCAAGATTTTTGTCGGTTTTATCTTGAATATTGTGGTCAAGGGTAAATACCGGCTGCCGCGGATCAGCCATTTTTACCGCGCCCGTCGACCTGAACTTTCCTATCACTGCCCCTGTGTTGTCGTGGGTCATTACATGGGCGGGTCGGATAAAGATGTATTCTTCACTGTGAACCTCCTGTCCGGGTTCCAGGTCAACGGCATACTTTTGGGCTATTTTTTCTACAAGATTTTGCATTGACAGTTGGTGTTTTTTTGCAAGTATGAGTTAGCTAACAAACACACCTGACGAATTGTCGACGGTAGGCGTGCATGTGCTGATTTTTGTTTTACAATTATCTCATTAACAGACAAAAATGTCTGTTCTACTATTATATTAAATTGCGATCTGTAGTTCTCTTTCCAGGTGATTTCTATTTAAAAATATCAAAGTTTATAAAATCGGCGTGGTGGAGAATCCATGCCTCCGGAGTCCGTATCCCGTGGTCGCCTTCCTTCGAATGAACAGCGATTATATGCATCACTTCATCGGGAATACCTTCATCAAAACACAGTCCGACTCCCGTAAAGGGGTGACGCAGGATTTTTCCCTGCTTACTTTTAACAAAACCGTCGTCTGTCTTCTCGTATTCAAGCATCTTTGCAACATCATGCAAAACGGCTCCCGCAGCCAGAATATTGAGATCGATCTCCTTATCGGGATAAATTTCCTTGATTTTCCGTCCTGCTCCCATTGTTACGCCTATTACGCCCCGCATATGCATAATAAAATTGACGTCTGTTTTGAAAAATAATGTAAACGGCATATTAAGAAGATCGTCCGGCGTCATTTTTACATAATCAAACGCTTTGATCCACACATTCACACATTTTTCCAATAGTTCTTTGTCTTTTATCTCATAGAATTCCGGTATGAGTTCTAATAAACGTTCCCGCATAGTTTTCCTTTGGTTTATTTTGAATATATAATGTTATAGTGTTTTTTTAATGAGCGCAAAGATACCTGTTAACCGTCAATCTCCCGGTCGTCCGGGCCGTCATATTCCCACGAAAACGGATCGATTCTGCGCATCGGTTTGTAACGGTTTTTCTCTTCAAATACATGAGCCGCATGACCGGATATCCTGCTCACAATAAAAAACAAATTGCCATATTCGGGTGTAAATCCGAGGTCGCATAAGACAGCCGCAATCGCACCGTCAACGTTTATGGGCAGACTCTTGTTGATTAATTTCTGAAGTGACTTTTCTATGGACCTTGCAATTTTGACAAAATCACCGGCAACTTCATATTGTTCTGCAAGATCAAATAATTTAGCAGTTCTCGGATCTTGAGTGTGAATCCGGTGTCCGAATCCAAATACCACTTCTTTCTTTTCTCTCATTTCTGCAATAACTAATTTCGCGCTATCGTTAATAGAGAGATTTTTTTCACCGCGAAGTTCATCGATAGTGGAAAAAATTCTCATAGCCGACTCTATAGCGCCGCCATGATACTTGTTTATCGACAAAATTCCTGCAGCAAGCGCTGCGTTTAGTTCGGAGCCGGTCGAAGCTACCGTAATGGCTGCCTGCGTGGATGGCGATGTTACTCCATGATCAATCGATGACACTAAAATCGCATCAAGCAGTTTTCCGATATTATCAGACGGCAGATTTCCTTTCAATACAAGATAAATCGATTGGGCAAATGAGATTCTGCCCATCAATTTATCAATGGAATAACCACGAACAGATATTTTGTTCGGTTCGATTTTTGTGATTGCGCTTTTCCACTTATCCATTACTTATGTAACCTCATTTAACTTCAAAAATTTTCATTAACTTGCGAAAATCGCTGTCAATTCAAATTGATAGATTTTATAATTTTCCAACAATTTTTCGCGTTGTCTCCCAAAGATCATCGAAAGAATCAACTACTGTAGCTCCAACCTCCCGCAAACGCTTCACTTTGCCTTCATGGCTTCCCCTGTCGCCCTCGATAATCGCCCCGGCGTGTGAAAAGCGGGTCCCTTTTTTTGCCGCCTTACCCCCGATAAATGAAATCAAGGGTTTTGTAAATTCCCCACTTTCGATCAGATCGGCAACCTGTTCCTCCTGGGATGATCCAATTTCACCAAACATTACAACTGCATTCGTGTCGTCATCTTTTTCGAACAGTTTTATCACCTCAGGATGCGGCATACCGACAATTGCGTCTCCGCCAACGTGAACAAGAGTAGAAAGCCCCACGCCAACCCTGCTGAGATAATACCCAATCGAAGTAGTTATTCCCCCGCTTCTCGATGTTACGCCGACATTTCCCTTTTTGAACCAGGTTGACGCGGTCGCCGCTCTTCCGCCGATCATCCCAAGCACGCCGTTTTCTACGCTGAGAATTCCAAGAGTATTCGGTCCGATAAATCGTGCACCTGTTATCCTTGAAACCTTTTCGATTTCCAAAACATCATAAATCGGAACCCTGTCCGGAATTATCACGACAAGCTTTACGCCGGCGTACATTGCTTCAAGAGCCGCGTTTTTAACTAAAGGCGCAGGCACAAAGATCACACTGATATCAATATCGCCTACTTCCTCTTTAGCTTCTTCTACCGTATTGAAAACCGGAATGTTCTCTACTTTCTCTCCTTTTTTTCCCGGAGTACATCCGGCAATAACATTGGTCCCGTATTCCACCATCAGGCGGGTCCTGGCTCTGCCCTCCCTGCCGGTTATACCCTGAACGAGAACTCTTTTATTTTTGTCGATTAAAATTGCCATTTACGGTGATAAAAGCTATTTTTTGCGCCTTGTATGAGCTATGCAAAATCCTCGACCGGCAGGTCGACATAGCATCCGTTTTCTCCGTGCATTCTACATTCCAGTTCGCATCCGAGACATTCTGTGCACTTCCCTTTTTTTGCATCAGCTACGCTGACAGCGAGCACCGGCGCCCCGTTTTCGAGCTTTAATATATTGGGTTCGCACGATTCGATACAAATCTTTGAGGAGCATTTCATACACAAATCGTATTGAAACTTTACGCTTCCGGTCACGGTCTCAAATTCGTAATCAACTTTTTTTAGACCGACTTCCGGTTTTTTATTGTCTTTTAAAGGTTTATATTCTTTTAACAATTCGTCCATTCGTTCTGCGCAGTAGTCCGCTGAATCATCCTTGGTATAGCCTTCAACAGGGGCGGGAACGCCTTTTGTATAATTCTGAAGGATCTCTACTGCTTTTTCCTCCATGTTTCCGCCAAGACGTATAACTGCAGGAATGTTGAGGTTTTCCTCAAGAAACGCCTTGACAAGCCCTCTCGCAGAATGTATCTGCTCCTGGCTCGCGACTCCCGAACCGGACCCAAAATATCCGTCGATGCCTTTTTGAGAGAGAATTATTTTCGCAGCGCGATAGACTTTTGACGCCGGCGGATTACCGCTGGTATCGCAGAAATTAGCGAGTTTGTACCCTCTTCTCTGAATAGCATCCATTGACATCATCGACCCGCCGCCGCCGGCTCCGTGAAAACCCAGGTATCTTTCGTTTTTTTTGAAATTCTTTTCTAATTGGATAAAATAAAACGTACCCCTGTAATCGTCCTTTTCAATCGAGTAGGCAAGTTTGTCAAGAGGTGTCGGAGGAGCGTCGAGTTCACGTGCATAGGTAATCCCAAGATCGGGATGTCTAAATACAGCGTAGTCATCCACAGTAATTCGACAATCGGCGGCAAAAACTTTGCCTTCTTCTGTAACGGCAATGGGGTTAATCTCTACGGATCTCGCTTCATAAGCGAGGGCAACTTTTACAAGATTCACCAGCAATCTGCTAACCTGCAGTAGAATTTTACCTTCAATATCAAATTTGCGCAGAAGGTTTAAGGCTTCAAAATCTCGAAGACCTGAATTGATGTCAATCGTATATTTAATGATGGATTCGGGATAATCACGGGCGATTTTTTCGATGCCGGAGCCGCCTTTTAAGCTAAATAAGAGGACTGGCGCACGTTCAAGGTCGTCGATCGTTATGCTTGCGAACATTTCGTCTTTTATCGAAAGCTTTTCTTCAACCAGCACTTCACCGACCGTAAAATTTCGAATAGTCTTCCCAAGAATGTTTTTTGCGATTCCGGAAGCTTCTTCGGGATTTTCCGCAAATCCGATTCCTCCGACCGCAGCACGCCCGGTGAACCAAGTTTGCGCTTTTATTGCCACTGGTTTATTTATCTCACGGGCGGCATCGGAAGCTTGCTTCGGAGTTTGACAAACCTTTCCGGAAGGGACAGGGATATTTTGTTTCTTCAGCAGTTCTTTACTTTGATATTCAAATAGTCTTGCCATTTTTGGAATTGTTCTTATCTACTCCGGAATAATGATATGCCCCTGCTTAAATCGGATGGAATATTTGATACCATTTTACGTAATATATTGATAAAAATCAACTACAAACAAACTATCGTATAAAGGAAAAAGGAGCTTTGAGGCAAAGAGAAACTATTTTGGGTGATTAAACGAAGAGTTAAGATTTGGAAAAGTTATAATACAAAAAATATAAGAAAAATAATGATCCCGATAAGCGTAACCGATGTTTCAACAAGCATCGTAAAAGATACAATGTCATCAAACGATATCCCTGTTTCTTCTTCTTCTCGGTAATCGTCGGATAAAGACTCATCCTCCTGGTCCGCCGACGCGGTTACATCTATATCATCCATAAACTAATCAGACGTTGTTTTGAATCAAAATTATTGTTTTAATTCGATACCGGGACAATTATTCTCTCTTTATAATTATCAGGATTTATTAGTAAAACTTTAATCAATTGCATTAATTACTTTGTAATCCGGAATATATTTTTTTGTGCGGAAAATTATGAAACTTGTTTACAGAATATAACCTCAATAAAAACAAATACATAGCTTATCTAACAGCACGTTTTCGATTGACGGCAGATTTATTAGCACTATTATCTGAAAGTGCAAGTTTCCAGACCTCTTCTACAGTGTCGACCGGGTAAAAAATGAGTTTCTTTGTTATGTTTTCCGGTATTTTTTCAAGGTCGGGAACATTAGTTTTCGGTATAATGATAGAGGTGATTCCTGCACGTTTTGCGGCAATCACTTTTTCCCGAATACCTCCGACAGGCATTACTTTGCCACGTAACGTAATTTCTCCTGTCATCGCTATTTCATGTTTGATAGGTCTTCTTGTTATGAGCGAAGCTAGAGAGGTGGCAATGGTAATTCCGGCTGAGGGTCCATCCTTTGGAATAGCGCCCGAAGGAATATGAATATGTATGTCATTAGTTTTAAAAACATTTGCGTTAATCTTTAGCTCTGCGGACTTTGACCGGAGATAACTCAAAGCCGCACGAGCTGATTCTTTCATTATTTCCCCAAGATGTCCGGTCAGAATAAAACCGCCATTTCCTTTCATCAATACAGATTCAATATAGAGAATTTCCCCGCCAAACGGCGTCCATGCTAAACCGGTTGCGATCCCTATTTCATTTTCGCGGTTTGCAGTTTCCTGGATGAATTTAACCGGTCCAAGTATTTTTTCGATTTTGTCTTTGGTTATCCTGACAGGTTTCTTATCTCCCTCAGCAAATTTTCGTGCAATTTTCCGGCAGATACTTCCGATTTCTCTTTCGATATTTCGGACGCCCGCTTCCCTGGTATATCCCGTTATGATTTTTTGAATTGCCTGGGAAGTAAATGAAATATTCCCTTTTTTCAGACCATTCTGTTTTATCTGGCGCGGGATTAAATATCTCATTGCGATTTGGACTTTATCTTCAGTAATATACCCCGGAAGCCGGATAATTTCCATCCTGTCACGAAGCGGAGGCGGAATCGGGTGTAAATCATTTGCCGTTGTAATGAATATTACCTTTGAAAGATCAAAAGAAACTTCAAGATAATGGTCCGAGAATTTCGAATTTTGCTCCGGATCAAGGACTTCAAGCAGCGCCGATGAAGGGTCCCCGCGAAAGTCTGTTCCTATTTTGTCG
>JADFON010000121.1 GCA_022562855.1 Candidatus Zhuqueibacterota bacterium
TCTTCCGCAGTTGGTCCGTTTGATACAAATGCGAGATATTATATTGCAGACAGCTTCAAATCGATCGGACAATATTCTAATGCGATAAAATATGTTGATGAAATTATGAACCGGTACGGCTCTTCCGATGGTTTTTACGTTGCTGCAAGACGCTTAAAAGATGAAATATTGAACCTAATGAAAAAGAAAAACTAACATGCAGCAGGTTTCCCCGCCTACAAACTACGATTTGCCGCAATCTTACCACATTATCAAATCCGCACTTAAAGAAGACATCGGTTCCGGTGACATAACCACCGGGGCGTCGGTACCCAAAAATTCAAGGTCTCATGCTCTCATCGTCGCGAAATCACCGGGTGTTCTTGCGGGGATTCATTTTTGCGCCCAGGTATTTTCGATACTCAACAGCAGATTGAGTTTTTGTTTCCCGGTCGAAGAGGGAAGTCCCGTCAAAAAAAACCAGACGGTGTTTGAGGTCAGCGGTTCAACGCATGCGATCCTCAAGGGGGAACGTACGGCGTTAAATATTCTCGGACGAATGTCGGGAATCGCAACCGTCACGGCTCAAATGGTCGATAAAGTCGAAGGGACAAATGCAAAAATCCTCGACACCCGAAAAACCATGCCGGGTCTCCGTATGCTCGACAAATATGCTGTAAGGATTGGGGGAGGTTTTAACCACCGGTTCGGGCTTGACGACATGTTTTTAATAAAGGAAAATCACATTACGGCAGCAGGCGGTATTGCTGAAGCGGTTCGGAAGTGCAAAGCCTTCCGCGCCCGTCGCGCTGGCGGGAGTAGTAAAAAACTGATAATTACGGTTGAAGTCACCTCTTTTCAAGAAGCGGAAACTGCAATAAAGTCAGGAGCCGATAGAGTGCTTCTCGACAATATGGCGCCGGGGGAAATAAAAACAATCGTGAAAAAACTAAAAGGGAAGGCTGAAATCGAGGCTTCGGGTGGAATCACTTTAAGAAATGTCCGGCAGTATGCCGAGACAGGCGTCGATTACATTTCTGCAGGAATGCTGACCCACTCGGTCAAGGCTGTTGATTTTTCATTGTTACTCCAATAAATAAAATCCGAACATCATTACGCGCGCTCCAACTCTTCGGTAAGAAGCTGTTTTTCGTACAATCCCGCATAGAATCCCTTGTTTACCAACAATTCATCGTGTGTTCCCTGCTCGATTATCTCACCGTCATCAAAGACATAAATCCGGTCGGCGTGCTTGATCGTCGATATCCGGTGTGATATAATAATGCTTGTCCGTTTTTTCATCACATTTTTCAGACCGGCAAGTATCTCTTCTTCGGTTTTCGTATCGACGCTCGAAAGCGCATCGTCAAGAATGAGGATTTTCGGTTCACGGATTACCGCCCTCGAAATCGCCGCCCGCTGTTTTTGACCGCCTGACAGGTTTATTCCCCGTTCGCCAAGTATGGTATCGAATTGTTTTGGAAAAGACTCGATGTTTTCCCGTAACTGTGAGATTGTGACCGCTTCGTATAGCTGGGGGTCGGAATAGGAATCGATACCGTAAACGATATTCTCCTTTATTGTCTCGGAAAAGAGAAATGTCTCCTGCGGAACAATGCCGATGTTTTCTCTGAGGATTTTCAAAGGAATCGTTCTGATGTCGATACCGTCTATGAAAATGGTGCCCGGAGGGGGATCGTAGACACGGGGTATAAGGTTGACAAGCGTACTCTTCCCGGAACCGGTGGAGCCGATAATCGCCGCCGTACTGCCTCTCGGTATTTTTATGCTGATGTTTTTTAATATCGGCGATTGATTTTCATTGTAGGAAAACGTTAGATTTCTTATCTCGATTTCGCCTGAAAGAACCGTGACGCCCGGGTCTGTCCCTTCATGGTTGATTTTCGGACGGGTATCAAATATTTCGTTCATCCGTGCCATAGAAGCGGAGCCTCTCTGGAAAATATTAACTACCCAGCCTACAGAAATTATGGGCCACAACAGCATGAGAAGGTACATATTGAACGCAAGAAAATCTCCGAGGGTTATTGTTTGGTTAATAACGCTTCTGCCGCCGTACCAAAGGACAAACGCAAACCCAAGACTGCTGAGAAACTGGATTGTGGGGTAGAAAAAGCTCCAGACCTTTATCAGGTTTTGATTCAACCTGAGATATTCATCGTTGATTTTCCGAAATTGCTTTACCTCGCTTTTTTCACGGACGTAGGATTTTATGATACGCATACCGGATAGATTTTCCTGCGCTCTCGCGCTCATCGTAGAGAACTGCGCCTGGATCTTCTCAAACCAGTAATGGACTTTTGCACCGAACCGGTTTATCATAAACGCCAGAATGGGGAATGGTGCCATCGCCAGAGCCGTGAGTATCGGGTTGATACCGATCATATAATACAGGGCGGCTCCAAACAGGATCACCGTATTAAAAGAGTACATTATTCCCGGTCCCAGCACCATACGCACAGCGTTCAGATCGTTGGTAGCGCGTGACATGAGGTCGCCGGTGCGGTTTGTATCGTAGAACGACTGCTCAAGGGTTTGCAGGTGCTGGAAAAAGTCGTTGCGGATCTCATATTCTATCTTTCGGGAAATCCCGATCATGGTATTACGCATCAAAAACCTGAAAACACCCTGAATCACTGCATACAAAAGGATAAGCAAAACATGCGAGAACAATACGTCCCGGTCAAAGTTGTTTTCTAATTTTTAATACGTCAACCGCTTCTCCCATTATTAAAGGAACTTTTGTCGTAAAATAGACCGTACCGATAATAAAGAGTAATCCGAGTAGCATTCCGGTCCGGTGATTCTTCAAATATGGTATCAGCCTGTTGAGGCTTTTCAATGTCTTCATGAAACGAGAACCCTTTTTAATTTAATATACTAACTGAACTTTTGTAAAAATTGCATTAAAGATAAATCCAAGCAATTTTTTAGATACTAATGGGAGATTGCCACGTCGCTACGCTCCTCGCAATGACAAGATGAGGGTATGTGGCACCCCCAACTTAGCCTGCCCCTTTTTGGGGTTTGGGGGTGTGATTAACGCATTAAATCCTAAAATTTACAAAAGTTCAGATACTAAATTGCAAACAATCCCCCAAATAAGGGGCAGGTACAATAGGGCTTAACCAAGCGTGGCGCCCCCAAACGGAATTTGGGGGCGGTCACTCTTATTTTACTTTTTTATCCCCACTTTTTACCCAACTCATCGAGACCGGCATTCTGCAGGTCCTCGGGGCTCATAACAACACGAAGTTGAACGTCGGCGTTGAATTTCAAAAACCAAGGTTCGGCAATCGACGGGACGTCCGATGGTTTATCTATATTTACAATTAACGTCAATCCTCTTTTACCGTTTCGATTGGTAAAATAAACTGCTTCCGGCTTTTGATCGGCGAGAATTTGTCTCATTGTTTCTCCGACTGTTCCGTTCCTGACGGCTTCGTTAAACTGTTCGTGCGGACAGATGATATCGACTAACATACGCATAATACTACTCCTTTGTTTAATATGATGGATGGATTAAGTGAAAAATTATGATTCGATTTGTGAAATATTCAAGCAAGGAAACTAAATTATAATAAAATTGTGCAACAATTACAAGTAAATAATGGACATAGTAATTCCAATAATTTCACCGCGATTTGCCAACCCCGACCCGGTCACAATAATCATAAATAGGGCACTTACTGCACAACGGAGAAACCGGGCGGCAGAGGTTTTGTCCGTAGGGCACCATCAAATCGTTATACCGGATCCAGTACTTATTCGGAAGTTTCTCCAGGAGGGCAAATTCAGTCTCATCGGGCGTTTTCGTTTTTACATATCCCAGGCGGTTCGATATTCTGTGGACGTGAATATCCACACAAATGCCCGGTTTATTGTAGCCAAGCGTGACAACAAGATTTGCCGTTTTTCTGCCGACGCCTTTAAATTTCAGCAGTTCATCGATTTCATCAGGCACCCTGCCGTTGTATTCGCTCAAAAGTTTCTTGCATATCCCGATAATTGACTTTGATTTGTTTTTGTAGAATCCGACCGGATAAACAGCCTTAGCTATCGCATCCTCTCCGAGTTTGATCAATGATTCGGGTGTAGAAGCGAGTGCAAACAGCCGTTTTGAAGCCTTACTTGTTGTTTCATCTTTAGTCCTGAGACTGAGCACAGTCGCTATCAGAACCCTGAACGGGTCCTTTTTTCGTGCAATAACCCCCACGACCGGCTCCTTCCACATGCTGATCGTCTTTTCGAGAATTTCAATTACCGTGTGAATATTCTGATTGTTCATATATTTCTCGATGTATTTCGCCGGCTTCATTCCCACGGAAAGCTTGTGTTGCATGGCGTGAGCCATCCCTACGGGACAAGTTCTAAAAAAGCCAAAGAACTCGTATGCCGGGTCGTCTCTGACCCCGCTTTAAGCACGAATGTTCGGGTCAGGGACGACCCGAACTACGGAATGTTGTGATTTGGTGGGACGGACATTCTTGTCTGTCCATTTCTCAATTGCAGTTGAGAAACACTCGCTTTCGCCCTGAGGAGCAGGCTGGGAATGACATGCACGTTCAGATTTTCTACGTTCTATAAATATATGCGGCGGCATTCAAACTTGTCATTTGATTAGATTAGCGATCCGGCTCCAGCGAACTTTTGTAAAAAACTTATAAAGAGGTACGCCATACTCCCATGACCAGTATATAATCAACGCTTCACCGACAACGTTTTCGCGCGGCACAAAACCCCAGAACCTGCTGTCTTCGCTGTTGCCACGGTTATCTCCCATCATAAACAGGTGATTTTCGGGTACCGTTATCGGACCGAAGTTATCCCGGTTAAAAATAGTGTCCATCGTGTAACCTTCTGGATAGAAAATATCCGGGTCGGGCACACCTTTCGCCATTAACGGGTAATCGTTTTTTATATCGGGGGGAAAATCCATGGGTACTCCGTCGACATATACCACTTTATCTTTTAATTCTACCGTTTGTCCTCCGACAGCTATGCATCGTTTTATATAATCGAGTGAAGGATCTATCGGGTATTTGAATATGACAACATCCCCCGATTCCGGTTCCTGGATTGCCGGGAGTCTCCAATTGGTAAAGGGGATTTGTGCTCCGTAAACAAATTTGTTTACAAGGAGAAAATCGCCGACAAGCAGTGTATCTTCCATTGAGCCGGTCGGGATTTTGAATGCCTGGATAAAAAAAGCGCGTATAATAAGCGCTGCGATTATAGCAATGGCAAACGATTCGGTGTATTCCCGAATTGTGCCTTTTTTGTCCATATCTATTTCATCGGGATATGCCTCCTGGAGCAGACGAGAATTAATTTGGCTTCCATTATCACCGCCGGAAGTCCTCTCGGCAAGTTTTCTGGTTTTTTCAGACAGTTTTACATCCTGAAATATGTCCCTGTCATAAATGCTGCCACCCGACAGAATCTGATTGATTTTATCGGTAAGTCCTTTTATCAGCGTTACTGACAGTGGCTGTGAAATGTCATAAGATTCGAGGGCTTTTTGAGTCCTTGGCGTCAATTGGTTGCGAATGTAAGCCGAGACGGGGTCCGCGGCGTCACGTATCTTAACGGCAAAACCCGCCGCATCTTTGAAATTTCTCGTCTGAAACTGTGCAGAGCCGGTCTTTTTGTGCTTTTTTTTGATTTCTCTCACGATTTACCTGGGCAGTGTTATAATGTTTGATTTGTAATCTGCTTATATTCTAATGATTTTAAGATATACGAAGTTCCAAATATGCCGGTTACCAATTATTTTGTTACCGTTAAATTTTCAAAACAGCCAGGAACGCTTCCTGGGGAATTTCGACTTTCCCGACTTTTTTCATCCTTTTTTTACCCTCTTTTTGTTTTTCAAGCAATTTTCTTTTCCGCGTAACATCTCCCCCGTAACATTTCGCGATGACGTTTTTGCGTAGAGGACGGACTGTTTCCCGCGCCAAAATTTTGTTTCCGATTGCAGCCTGTATGATTACTTCGAACAGTTGCCGGGGAATAAGTTCTTTGAGCTTGGCGGCTATTCTTCTACCCCAGGAATACGATTTGTCTTTATTAACGATCCCCGACAGAGCGTCGACAGGCGTTCCATTTA
>JADFON010000122.1 GCA_022562855.1 Candidatus Zhuqueibacterota bacterium
CCATTATGTTTTCCATTGCGTTGTCTATGGCATTCAAAAACGGATTGATAAATTCGGCTTTCATTCAATTCTCCAATAAGGTAATAAAAGAATTTGCTTTATGCCTCGATAGTAGCCTTGACCTTTTCAATCAGGGTTTCTTTATCGAATGGCTTTACAATATAGTTATTTACACCCATTTTCAGAGCTTCAACGACTTCTGTTTTGGCGCCTTCAGTTGTAATCATAACAATAGGAATATCTGCATATAGGGAATTACTTCTTAATTCTTTTACGAATGTGATACCATCCATCTCAGGCATATTCCAATCGGTCAAAACAAGTTCTATGCCTTCCATATTGCTTAATCCCTCAAGACCGTTACCGGCTTCCACGATATCATCAAAACCTGCAGTTTTCAGACTATTGATAATTATTCTCCGCATGGTTACCGAGTCGTCTACAACTAAAACTTTCATGATACTTTACCTCATGTTCTAAGATGCGGTTAGAGAATTCTTGTAATATTGATATTATTCCAGAAATTCGTCAGCCTTTTTGAATTCCACTTTAAACGAGGCGCCAGTTTCATCGGATTTTTCAACAAATAAATTTCCTTGTTGCAAGGAAATCAATTCACTGCACATATATAGACCTAATCCTGTTCCCGATGAAGACGCATACTCGGTATCGTTATCCCTGATTTTCGTTGTGAAATATGCCTCAAATATTCTCGGCAGGATCTTTTCCGGTATACCTCTTCCATTATCGGAAACAGAAAACCAGACCTTGTCGTCATCGACTCCCGTTTTGATTTTAATTGTGGGATTTGGCAAACCGTATACAGCATCGATACCATTTTTTACAAGATTTTGAAGTACTTGAGAAATATATGACGGCACTACATTGGTTAGTAATTCTTTATCAGAGAAATCGAAAATCAGGTTTACATTTTTGTTATACCATTTATTGACATCAAGAAATCCAATTTCATCCCGTAGAAGTTCGTTTAGTTCGATTACTTCAAATTCTTCGCTCTGAATAAACCTGCTTTTATTCATAAGAGAGTTTATCATGTCGATAAACCTCTCAATGCAGTCAAGGTTCGAGTTTAACCGCTTAGATAATTTTTGCAATGCCGGTTTATTGTTTCCCAGCAGAGTTTTAGGATTGTTTTTTTCCTTCAAAAGAAGCCCATCAAGGTCAAGCCGCATCAATTGTGCATAGCCGAGTATCCCCGATATTTGATTATTCATGTTATGGACAATTCCCTGAACATTTTTTCCAAATAAAGCCTGTCTTTCGTATTTCATCAGGTTAGCGGTCTGTTCCCGCAGCAATTGCTCCATAATATTTTTTTTGATAAGAAAGTCTTTTTTTGCATTGATAATACTCAAATGTGTAGCAATTCTAAAGACTATTTCATCGGGATGTAAATCGCTTGACAAAAAATCCACGCTTCCTGATTTAAAACCAATTTGCTTAAAATCCCGGTCGAATTCAGGTGTAACAAAAATTACAGGAATCTGAGACAATTTGGAATTACTTTTCAGGGATTTACAAAACTCAATACCACCGTTGTCATTTTTGTCAACCGCTAACAAAACAAGATCGGGATTGTTTTGTTCCACAAATTCAGTGGACCCGTTCTTTTTGACGGCATAGGTCACATTATAACCCCGGTCTGAAAGAACCACTTCGAGAAACTGTGCAGAGGCATTTGAATCATCCACTATCAAGATATTGTTTGTATTATCAAGCGGTTCCTCTCCGCCGTCGGCGCTATCTGAAAATAGTCCATCGGGAATCAACGCCTCTCCGGGAACCGGCGATTTGCTCTCAATAGTAAAAACTATTTTCCTGTCATCTATTCCAAATAAAACGATTAATGAGTCATTGGATAATTCAGGAGCATTACTTTGGTCCCCGTTTTTGAGAGGAACCGGAACTCCGAGCTTCACGACGTCATCACCATCCAGTAATTTAGTCGCAAATTGTCCCGCAATTGCATTGGAGCACTCGGAAACAAAATCTTCTATAATTGTATCAAGATTATTTTTATCATACTCGCCATATAACATATCAACTAATTCCGACGCATGATCTTTTTCAAAATAAAGCCGGATCTTCAATTCATGAGGTTCAATGATTTCGATAGTCGAAGCCACCGACTCCTTTGTCCATTCAGGAAGTGAACCACACATTTCCTTTTCCGTTACTTCAGCAAAAAGCATCGTTTCGAATGTTTTGGATACCGCATCCTGCAGTTTTTCAAAGAATTCTTCATTATTTATGTTCATTCGCTGTTCCTGTTAATTATTGTAAACAGTCTTTACGGTTTTGTCCAATGCCATTGGCGACAAAGGTTTATTGAGTACAGCGGAAGCGCCTAACGAAATTAGTTTTGATTCGTAGGCGGGATTGGCTATGCTGCTAATCACAATGATGGGAATTGTCCGAAATTTGTCGGATTGACGGGTATTGATCACCAGTTCCTCACCATCCATTTCAGGCATAACCAAATCTGTCAAAATCAAGTCTATTTCGTTATCTTTTAACAAGTCAAGCGCCTCAACTCCATTAGCAGCTTCGAAATAAACAACACCCTCGTAACCGCCCATCGAAAGACACTTTCGAATTACCATTCGTGAAGTTGCAGAATCATCCACGATTAAAATGTTCTTAGGCATCATTTTCTCCTGCCCCCTTATTTTCGGGGTCTAAATTGAAAAAAAACTTCTGAATTTCTTCATATTCCAATTCTATCGATATATAGAGATTTGATATATCGTTATCATTTAGTTTTAAAATATCTGAAGCTGTTGAATCAAGCCTATATGCCATTGAGTCAAACCCGGTTCCGAATCCCCCGAGCATAGCCATTATATCTCCGAAATGCACCATCGCACAAATTAGTTTGTGCTTCTCCGGTGCCGCCCCTGGATTGTGATGAAAACGAATAGCTGCTTGAAGAGTATCCGGAAAATTCCATTTGTTCGCCAGCATGTATCCCACTTCTGCATGATTCGTTCTCAGTATATTCGATTCTACTGAGGGGAAATCCATCTCGATTCCTATCTTGTATTTTTCATTTAAATCACTGTCGTAGTTGGCAAGAAATTCACTGATAATCACCTTGCCTATATCGAGCAATAATCCCGCCGTATAAACAACATCGGAGACTTCATACTTATTTGCCATTTGAGCAATTTGTCTTGACGCTATAGCGGTTCTCAAGGAGTGATTCCATAACCCGTTTTCTTCACATAAATACCCCTTAAGCGGATTGGAAAACATTTGACCGAAGCTTTGCTTAATGACTATACCGAGTATTCCCCTGTTTCCAAGAAAATTGACCGCCCTGTCTATTGAAGTGACGGGTTTGCCCAGTCCAAATGAGGCGGAATTAACTACTTGCAGACAACGGGTAGACAATGCAATATCTAATGAAACCAGCTTTATCAGATCCTTTACTGCATAATCGGAATTCGATATGAGATTCAAGATACGAACGGTGTTTGATGAAATCGAAGGCATCGTACTTACGCGGTCTGTTATTTGTTGAAGTGTATTTTTCATTTTGATCAATTATTTGGCAAATCGATTCTATCGCAAAATTACTGCTGTAAACCTTCTCCTGCTTGCAGAATCTGCCTTTTTAGATCATTCAATTGATTTTTTGCCGTAGCCCGTAGCTGAAAATCGAAATTATCGGCAATAACTTTAATATCCCGGTGCAGGCTTTTCAGATCGGTTGTCTGTTTATTTTCCAGTCTCGGTTGAATTATAAATAAGGTCGAAAAATTATCCCGGTTATACTGGTTAACAGAGACTTTCCATGTATTTTCCAAATGTTTTTTGACCAAGAAACTGATCAAATACTGCGATATGAGATCAGGATAAACGACTGATGGGGAATAAAACCAAACCTGGGGAAGTTTGCCGATATATCCTTCATTATCAAGGTGACCTTCGCACGACCAGCAAGGTTGTACAATCCTGGATGCCGTCAGCGCATAAACAAGAGGTAAAATGTTTTTTTCAATAGGATAATTGACCGGATCGGACGATAATTGTTTTGGAGCAAGCGAACAGTCTGCCGAACACATACAGCAGCAAAATTGTGATTTTAGTTCGCACGTGCACGTATCTTTGCAATTGACGCAAGGTCTTACTTCTTTGTCGGTCGGCATACTTAACATTTCAAGAATATCATTTTTGCGGCGATCAAAATATTTTTCTCTTTCAAAAAAATATTCGATATACATTTTATCATCACCTCCAATAATATTGAATGCTAAATGATTTATCCAATCGGCTGGATAAAATATGACGTTACAAAACTAAGCAATCGGAAGCCTGCGTATAGGGAAATGCCAACAACATGTTGTGTCCTTCCCTTATCGACAGATAGTAATCGACATCCGAAGAATAGCATAAAAAAGTAGATCAAGATTACAAAAGTGGAAACAATAATATGCACCATGATAACCGGAGACAAGGGTTTACCTACTATGGATTCCACCACTGATCTGTTCATTTCAATAAAAATGACAAACAACATATCGATTGTTAAGGCGCACATAATCAACGGAATGTGTATATTAGGACGGCGACGGTAAAAGATCGACGCCGCTATTGCCAGTATCACAAAAATTGTTATTATTACACTCATATATTTATCCTGATTTTTTTAATGACTAACACCATCTTATATTCAGACTTCCCAGTTACCTCTACCGGCGCTTGAAATCATAACTTTACCGGTATTAATCTCTATCGCAGCAGTTCTTGGTAATGAACCTCCGACATCTTCAGCCTGCAAACCCAATCCGTATTTCCAGAGGAGCTTTTTTGTCGCAAGTATATTTCTTTTTCCGATATCAAATAAACTATTCGGATCCATCACCTTTGCACCGCCTACTAATTTGATTATAAGATTCTTAGCATGACCGTTTAGACCTTCTTTTTTCATTTGCTTAAATAATGCCGGGATGCCGGTATCGGCAAAGTAACCCGGTCTTTTTTGTATCATATCCGGTCTAATTTTTGATTCGGGCAATGCAATATGAACCATACCTCCAACTTTGGTTACAGGATCATACATTATCAAAGCCACACATGAGCCGAGAGAATATGTTTTGATGACAGCACCGGTGTCGTGAGAAGCGCCATACTCCCCCACACCCAATACTATTTCTTTCATGCCGCTTTCTCCGCCAACAGTCTTAACGTTTCTTCCGCTATATCCTCTAAAGGCAACAATCGTTGAGCGCCGCCATTCTTGTATGCTTCTTTCGGCATTCCAAAAACTACCGACGTTTTCTCGTCCTGTGCCATAGTTTTTGCCCCTGCCTGCCTCATAGAAAGCATCCCCTCCGACCCGTCGCGTCCCATCCCTGTCAATATAATGCCAATTGCATTTGCGCCAACATATTTTGCGACTGAATTCATCATAACTTCTACCGACGGTCTATGACCGCAGACTTTCTCTCCTTCCGAACAAACTACCTGGTATATCCCGCCCGAACGCTTGATCGTCAGATGCATATCTCCAGGAGCAATCAAGACCCTCCCCGACATTACCCTGTCATTGGTTTTCGCCTCTTCGACAACCATCTCGCACTCGTTGTTGAGGCGGTCTGCAAACATCTTGGTGAACACGGGCGGCATATGCTGAACTATTACCACTCCCGGCATCGAAGGAGGAAACCGTGTAATCACTTTCCGTATTGCTTCGGTGCCTCCCGTCGAAGCGCCAATTGCAATTACTTTGTCTGTAGATTCCGCCAGCGCCGAGCTTTTAAAGACCGGATCCGGATCCGAAGAAGTTTTACTTTTCTTCCATGATGATACGTTAGCGATCGAGGCGATTTTAACTTTCGTTCTCAGCTCCATTATCATACTGCCAAGACCGCGCGCAATATCGGTGCTCGGTTTGGAAGCAAAATCCACGGCGCCGGCTTCCAACGCGTCAAGCGTAATCTGTTTTCCTTTCTGCGTCAAAGAACTCACCATAACCACCGGTATCGGGTTCTGCGGCATAAGTCTCCTGAGAAATTCGACCCCGTCCATTCTCGGCATTTCAACATCGAGGGTCAGCCCATCCGGTTTATCTTTATTTATCTTATCCATTG
>JADFON010000123.1 GCA_022562855.1 Candidatus Zhuqueibacterota bacterium
TAATATTGAAGACAATATCGTAAAAAGAATTAATGAAATATGCGATTACCCGTATAATAACAACAAAAAAGAAGATGTACTTAAAGAAATACTTGAAATTGAAAAGTCATCCGGTATTACCTACACCGATAACCAAAAAAAGGCGCTGAACGAAGCTCTTTCTCAAAAAATATCTGTAATAACCGGTGGTCCGGGTACCGGCAAGACCACAATAATCAAGGCGCTCATAAAGCTGTTTCAAAATAGAAATCTCAGAATTCGTCTGGCATCCCCTACCGGTCGCGCTGCGAAGAGAATGGAAGAAGCATGCGGTCATCCCGCCCAGACAATCCACAGGATGCTCGATTTCAATCCTCAATCCGGGAACTTTAACAGGAATTTGAGAAGCAAACTCGATACGGACGTTGTGGTAATAGATGAAGTCTCGATGATCGATTCTCCTTTAATGGCGGCTCTTTTAAGCGGTTTGGATAAATCTGTCAGACTTGTACTTGTTGGTGATGCAGACCAGCTCCCATCGGTTGGACCCGGAAACGTATTAAAAGACATCCTTTTATCAGACAGTCTCCCGGTCGTCCGGTTAGACGTCATTTTTAGACAGGAAGAAGCAAGCGATATTATCGTTACGGCGCACAAAATAAATTCGGGCGTTGCTCCGGAAATTAATAATTCTTCAAGTAAGAATTTCTTTTTTATTTATGAAAAAGAACCCTCTCTTATACCCGGAAAAATAGCTGATCTCCTGAAAAGAAGACTCCCGGATAAATACGGTTATGATCCTCTTTATGATGTGCAAGTCCTGACGCCGATGTATAAAGGAGATACCGGTGCGAAAAACATGAACAATCTTCTTCAGAAAGTGTTGAACCCTGTCGGCAAAGCTATACAGAGAGGCGACCGGAAGTTTGTTGTAGGCGACAAAGTCATGCAAGTCAGAAACAACTACACAAAGGAAGTGTATAATGGCGACATCGGCTTCATCACAAAGATTGACACTGACGAAGGCGAAATAGAAATTTTGTACGATAACCGAAGACTCATTTATTCTTTTGATGAATTGAATCAAATCGTACATGCTTATGCAATTACCGTCCACAAAAGTCAGGGAAGCGAATACAAAGCCGTGATTTTACCGCTCACTACACAACACTATATTATGCTCCAGAAAAACCTGCTTTATACTGCTGTAACAAGGGCAAAGCACCTCATGATAATTATCGGCACTTATAAAGCCTTTAATATAGCGGTCAGGAACAATAAAACTGCAGAAAGACATACTTTTCTTGCGGAACGCCTGCGCAATCCGGATAAGGTAGAGACTCAGCTAAATCTTGTCGACCCTTTGGAAGAATCATTTCGAGATTGGTATTGACTTGTGAAAGTTAGAAATTTGCATTCATGGGATGTATTACCAAAAGAAGCTGTGACCATTCAAAGAGAATTGTCATCGAAAATCAAACTTTCTCCTTTCGTCAAAACTATTCACTATGCTGCCGGCGCCGATATTTCCTATGACAGAAATCATAATATTTTGTTCTCAGCTGTATTAGTTTTTGAATATCCATTGCTCAATATTGTTGAAATTCAAAGCCATATTTCAAAACCGAATTTTCCATATGTCCCCGGTCTGCTGAGTTTTCGTGAATTGCCACCGCTTTTAGAATGTTTCAAAAAACTGACGTTTACCCCCGATATAATTTTGTGCGACGGGCAAGGATACGCTCATCCGAGAAGATTTGGACTTGCATGTCATCTTGGATTGTTGCTGGATCGCCCAACGATAGGATGTGCTAAAAGCAGACTCACCGGAGCAGGCAAAGACCCCGGTGTTTCCCGCGGCAGCGCCGAAGAATTAATGGATAACGGAGAATTAATTGGATATATTGTCAGAACAAAAGATAATGTCAAACCGTTATTTGTATCTCCGGGTCATTTGATTACGGCAGAAGCATCAGTTCAAATCGTTTTGGGCTGTCATAAAGGATACCGTCTTCCCGAACCGACGCGTTTGGCACATTTGGAGGTAAACAAAATCCGTATCCGTTTCTTAAAGGAACATAATGACAATAAAGTCGGTGTAAACTAACATTAACTCTCTGATAAGCGCCGGTTGTTATTATTTAAGTGCATAATTTATTTTGCATCAGCCTATTTAAAAAGAAAAAATTAGCTGTTGTGTTTGAGATTTTACCTAAAGCAGCCGATTATTGTAAAAAGTCCGGTTGGGTAAATAAGAGTGCAGTCCAGATATAACAGGGCAAATAATTTATGAAAATCCGTTTTCAATTAATATTCTTAGCTGTAGTTGCTTTGCTTTCGATTACGGTGAATTGCGGTTTAATGGGTGGAAGCGCGGCGGTCTCCTCACAGGAAGCGACTACCCCAAACTATATTGAGTATTTTGAACTCGGCAAATTGTATTATTCAGATGGAAATATTGATGAGGCGGTTTCTGCTCTGCAAAATAGCATCATTCAAAATCCTGAATTTACTCCCGCGGCAGAAATGCTGGGTATGGTATTTATTGATATCAATGACTATGATGCAGCCCTGTACCAGTTCTCGGGTGTTCTAATACAAAATGCATACTCGGTAAATTCCCGTCTTGGAAAAGGCAGGATACACTTGCTGCGAAATGAATATGAGCAGGCTTTGGATGAATATAACATTGTACTGGAGGTTGACCCAAATAATGCCGAGTCGTATTTTTACCGCGGAGTTGCCCTTCGTCAATTGGATGAAGGTTTCCTTAGTTCTACTTCGTTCATCAGGGCAATACTGATTGACGAAACCTACCGGCAGACGGTTGAAGGGTTGATTCCTTTGTCTGAACCGCGTATAGCGAATCTATTCAAAATGGAATATCTGGAAATTGAGCGGAAAGAGACGATAAACAGGTCGGATTTAGCAGCTTTGTTGGTTTCTATAATCCGTAATAGCGCGGTTTACTCGATGATTATTGGTACTGATAGATTCCAACCTCCTCAAATGGTTGATAATGCCGGACAAGAAATCAATTTTTCTGACGTACCCGATGACTTTTGGGCGAGAGATGAGATTTATACGGTGGTTGGTTCGGGTTTGCTTGAATTAACGCCTGCATACTCGTTTAATCCCGGTTTACAGGTAACAAGGGCGGATCTTGCCCAGTTATTGCAGATAATTTTTGTCAGAATGCTGAATGACCCAGGTTTATCGACAAGATATTTTGGTCTAGAATCTCCATTTACTGATTTAAATAGTTCACATTGGTCTTATAATGCAGCACGGTTGATCACGGAACATGATCTAATTCCCCTGGATCAACCCGATATTTTCGGACTGAGTGAACTAGTAACAGGTTTGCAAGCCATTAATGCACTCGAAAAGGTCAGGAAGATATTCATGCCCGGCGAATAAAAATATTTCCCGACTATCGGCAGTAAATTAATGCGGTTTTCTTTTATAATTCTTACGCTCCGGTAATTCCCTTGATTTTGTCATCAGAAGTTCTTAATTTTTTATCCGAATTTTCAGACATCAAATTGTATTATCCTGTTTATTTCAGGTGTCTTAGAAATTTCTAACCTTAATCCGGTCAATGTTCCTATTAATGAGGTAAACTACTTCTCTTTACAAATCATGTTATATTTTTCAATCGAAAAGGAGTAGTATGATTTCAGCTGCACAAATGCGTGTTGGAATGATAATAAACTATAACGGTTCTCTTTGCCGGGTAACGTCTTTGCTGCGTCAGGCAGTCGGCCGCGGTTCAGGCAAAGTCGTTACTAAACTAAAGAATTTACAGACAGGTTCAAATGTTGAACATCGTTTCAGGTCAGATGAAAAAGTAGAACCGGTCCGGATTGAAAGTCTGGTAATGGAATATTTATATACTTCAAGCGCTGAATATGTCTTTATGAATACTGAAAATTATGAACAAATATCCCTGAATGAAGAAATGGTGCAGGATATCAAAGATTATTTGTTGCCGAACGCCAAATATACGATTGAGTTTAACGGAGAAAATCCTATTGGTATTTTGCCTCCGCGTACTCTTGATTTAAAAATAGTTGAAACCGAGCCCGGTATCAAAGGCGCTACCGCATCGGCTTCCATGAAACCCGCAACACTTGAAACAGGTCTTGTAGTCGGGGTTCCGCCATTTGTTGAAGTTGGTACGGTGATACGAATCGATACAAGCGAAAAAAAATATTTAGAACGTGTGTCGTGATATTCTGTCCAAATATGGTCTTTACAATTTTCAACTTAAAAATCAGGGAATATCGGGACAATTAAATAGTAGAGAGATTCCGAAATGGATTTAGGTTTAGAAAATGCTGTCGCAGTAGTGGCAGGAGCAAGCAGCGGATTAGGAAAGGCAGTAGCTTTCCTGCTGTCGGAAGAGGGGTGCAAGGTAGCTATTTGCTCCCGTAATAAATCGAATATAGAAAAAACGGCACATGAAATAGAGAGCAAGACAGGAAATCCTGTCCTCCCGGTTCAAGCCGATGTTACCGACAAAAAGCAGATAGCGGTATTTATAAAGGCAGCGTCGGATAAATTCGGTATGATTAATATATTAGTAAATAATGCCGGTGGTCCTCCGTCGACAACCTTTGAAGAAACTGATGATGATCTGTGGGACAAGGGGATAACGCTGAATTTAAAAAGCACAATCAGGCTAACGACAGAAGCATTACCCTATTTAAAGCAAGCGGGATGGGCGCGGATAATAAATATAACATCCGTTTCTGTAAAAGCCCCTCTGGAAGGCTTAATATTATCAAACGTAGCGAGAGCAGGGGTAGCGGGACTGTCAAAGTCACTCTCTAACGAATTGGCGAAATATAATATCCTGGTAAACAACGTTTGCCCTGGTTTTATTTCTACAAACAGAACCCTCGAACTGGCAGAGAGTATAGCAAAGAAAAAAGGCAAAACTCCGGAAGAGGTCAGAGCGTCTTTTTCCGACGGCGTACCGCTAAAAAGAATGGGAACAGCCGAGGAATTTGCTGACCTTGTTGTATTCCTTGCGTCGAAAAGATCAAGCTACATTACCGGTAATTCCATCCAGATAGATGGTGGAAGATATCCGGGTTTACTGTAATGAATGAACCGTTACAGGGAAGTTTCAAGTCCAATAAAATATATCATCTACACTTATCCTCTAATTATCGAAACATTTCGAGCAAAAATATATTGAAATGAGTTCGAATAAACATCCCCATATAAGAAGCGAACCTCAAAAAAAACTTCACATTACCGACAAAAATCATTTCGAGAAGTATCACAAAAAGTTTTCTTTCAAGAACGTTGACGTTGTTCAAGAAGACCGAATCTTCTTAAATAATACGCCCGACTCGCTGAACATTTTCATGATTTCAGATGAATTTGTCAGGAAAAACAAAAAGAATTTAATACCGATATTGGAACAAAAGACTGAGAACTCTTTGTTTTATTATATCGGCGATTCCGGCATAGCACAAAATATGGACAAATATATAGACGTTGTGATACCGGAGCCTGCCGCCGCCACAAACGTGCAAAAATCCGTTGAAATCGGTTTTCAGATGCTAAAAAGTAGATACGAGGCAGAAAACCTCCGTACAGAATTGCACGACAAGAACAGGCAAATCCAGGAGTTGTCACACATTGGTCAGCAACTGATGATGGAAAAGGATTTACCAACGCTTCTGAATTTGATTCTCCTAAAGAGCAGGCAGATTGCGATTGCAGACGCAGGGAGTCTTTATTTGGTCGAAAAGAACGAAAAAGGTGAGAAACACTTACGTTTTATGATCACTCAAAATGATTCCATTTCTTTCGACTTCAAGGAATTCATTATTCCGATTTCGCGTAAAAGCATCTCCGGATACGTCGCGGACACCGGAAAGATGCTGAATTTAGAAGACGTATATTTTCTACCGAAGGGCAAAGAATACTCATTTAACAAGAGCTTTGATGAAAAGATCGGTTATAGAACGAAGTCAATGCTTGTGATACCATTGTTGAACCACCTCGATGAGATAACCGGTGTAATCCAACTTATCAATCGAAAGTATAAATGGGAAACACGGCTGATAAAACCCGAAGACTGTGAAGAAGAAGTTGGACCTTTTACCGCGGAATTG
>JADFON010000124.1:0-2732 GCA_022562855.1 Candidatus Zhuqueibacterota bacterium
TCCGCAGTGGCGATCTGTCCGGGATGAGGGCGTATTTCATGAATTTCCGGTTTGTTGGGGATTTTACTGCCCATCGTCACTTCAAGGGTGATAGCTGCCGCTATATCGGTTAATTTGCATACTTTTTCAGCCCGGCGAAGCGTGAGAGAACCAAGCGCCGACATGAAATACGTACCGTTGATCAGGGAGAGACCTTCCTTTGCTTCAAGTTTTAGCGGTTTTATGCCTGCTTTTTTCATTGCGGTCCCGCCCGGATAACGTTTGCCATTGAACTCCGCCTCTCCATCCCCTGTTACTACCACCGCAATATGCGCCAACGGTATCAAATCTCCGCTTGCGCCAAGAGAACCCTGTTCCGGAACGACGGGTAAAACACCTTTGTTGACCATATCGACCAGCGTTTGCACCACCTCAAGCCGGCATCCTGAATATCCTATTGACATACCGTTTGCAATCAGCACCATCGCCGCTTTCACAACGACAGCCGGCAGGGGGTCGCCGGTTCCCGCTGTGTGGCTTTTTATAAGGTTATGCTGGAGTTCCCGTACCTTGCTGTCCGGAATACTAACCGTGCTTAATGCGCCGAACCCGGTATTTATCCCATACACTGTTTTGCCGGATTGTAGTATTTCGCGGATTTTTTTTCGAGCTTTTGCAATATTTTTTTCCGCAACCGCGGAGATTTTTACCTTTTTGCTCTTATAAACAATTGAGGCAATTGCCTCAATTGTGAGTGATTTACCATCAAGCGCGACAAAATTATTTGCAGACATTTCCCTATCCTATTTAAATGAGAAAAACAAGACTAATTAATGTAACATCCCCCGTTGTAATATTCAAGAAAAAGTAACAGGGCAACTCCCGGCTAAGAACGAATAAAAAATTGACTAATACTTACTTGACAAAACGTTGTTTATTTCTTATCTTCATGCGCAAATTTATAAACTCTTATTTTTTTATTATTTTTAAGAACTTTTCAATTAAAAATGGAAAAAGCTCCAAAAATATTTAAGGGGAACACGATGGACGCAGTTTTCTTGGTTCTGTTGGTAATTGTTGGCGTTTTGATGATCGTAGCATACCGTAAAGATCATTCCCTGCCTGTTTTAGGCATGATATCGGGCATGAAATCCTTGCTGCCGATTATTCCGATTCTTGTGGTGTCGTTTATACTGTCGGGTATGCTGCGTGTATTGATACCGGAAGAGCTTATCTCAAACTGGATAGGGGGCGAGTCGAATTTTCGGGGAATATTAACCGGAACTGTTGCAGGAATAATAACCCCGGGAGGACCATTTGTAAGTCTTCCCATTGCGCTAACCCTGATAAACACCGGGGCTGCAATCGGACCTGTGGTGGCATACGTAACCGCTTGGGCAACAATAGGACTATTCAGAATACCTTTCGAAATTGCGATTGTTGGTCCCAAATTTGCAGCTATTAAATTTGTCAGTTCATTGCTGCTTGCCCCGATTGCAGGTTATATAGCAAGTCTTGTATTCAAGCAGGCACCATAAAGTCAGGATTGGTAAACTTGAAAATTCCGAAATTAGTGTCGAAAATCAAACACCGTGTCTTTTTTTCGTACTTTTACAAAAAATCTGAAACAAATAAGAGACGTTTACCGTTATATAGTTGAATTGAAATGTGAATGGGAAAAGAGATCCAAATATATACTATACTAAAAGGATGGTGATACCAGTGCAAGAGTTAAAAGAAGCTCCCGTTCAGCGTACCCCACGACCGAAAAAACCAATGAAGATGGTCAGGGTGGAGCGGACCAAGAAAGAGTGGAAGAAGATAATCGAAGAGGCAAAGCGTAAAGAGGGATTCTGGACAAAAGGAATACTTCCGGCAAGCGTTCACATGGTCAACGTAGCCGTTGCTGAGGAAATAGAAGAAGATTAACCAGGTTAAGAGTTACTATACCTGTTTTCTATAATAAACCCCTTAGAGCAGTTTATAAAGTATGTATTTTTCGGGATTATATATACTTTAGAACTTCGAAGAGGGGTTTTTGTTATTTCGAACGCGCTTTTAATTTGTCGAGATATTTTTTTCTGCTTGGTTTTACATAATACCGCTTGCGTATGACACTCTGAAGTATACCGGCTTTTCTGCATTCGGTTTCAAACCTTCGAACCGCCTTTTCGAATGATTCATTCTCCCTAATAGTAACCGTCAGCATATAAAACTCCTTTATTTCACCACTATTTAGATCAACTTTGCAGGGTTCTCACTGTCTTTTATATCTAAAGAGAATTTTCAAAAACAAAGTTCCGGATTTTGCAGGAATAAATTCCGAAAGCGAAGACAAAAACTTAAACGTCTATACTTGTTGAAAAGACACAGACAATTTCCCTATTGATAAAAACTGTCCGTGTTGATAAGAAATTTAAATAATTTTGGAGGACCTGTAATGCAGGTATTCGTTTTTATTACGGCAGATTCGAAATGTACATAAAACAAAAGCCGGAAAGATTTCTCCTCCCGGCTTCTGCTGAGTTTAATATGGCAATAAGCGACTCACCTTAATTATCGGCACGTCAGAATTAAACTTAATTTTTGACGCGATTTTTCTCGATAACCGTTTTTCGTAAGTCACTCATGTTATTTGCAGCAAGCCAATCTTCAGGATCAAGAGTCTCCGATCCCTTCCAAATCTGAAATTGAAGCTTTGCCAGGTTTGTGGATGAATCCAGTCCCACTTTTCCAATCACCTGGTCAGTGGC
>JADFON010000124.1:2741-6063 GCA_022562855.1 Candidatus Zhuqueibacterota bacterium
GGCAACGGGTTCGTCAGGCTTTACGGAAATATCTGTCAACCGGGCGTAAACCGTGTAATATCCCTCTGTGTGCTGCACAAATACCGTTTGCCCATACCACGGCAGCCATTTTATTTTGGCAATTCTTCCGTCACATACCGCCCTGACGTCGGCGCCGTATTCCGAAAGAATCTCCACACCCCTGTTTTCAGTTTCAATTTTTGTCACAGGGTCTTTTGCGAGTCCCATATGCGATATCACAAAACCTGCCGCCGGAAACGGAAGACTCCCCTTTGTGCGGGAAAATAATGCAAACCCCTCGAAAGTATTAAGCACATTAAAATTCGAATCATTATTACTAAGGTTTACAAGTTCATTCATCAGAATTTTCTCTGCCCTGCGGTACTCTGCTATTGACAATTCCATTCTGCTATTGTCATCCTTCAAAGTATAAAGTAATGTTTTTCGTTCGGCTTTCTTGTTTTTCAGTATTTCCGCTTCCTCCTGGGCGTCCCGGACAAGAGACCGATGTTTTTCCAAATTTCCCGAAAGCAGCAAATTCAGCAAACCGATCTGCTGGGATTTGTCAGAAAGAACCCTGATGGACTTTTCATCTTTTCTCAAGAGCGCCCGGTAATATTTTCGTAACGCAAGAGTTTTGTTGATGGATTTTGAATCCACCAGAAACTCAAGCAAGTTTGGTCTTCCATGTTTGTATAATTCAATAGTGCGCTCTTTGAATTTTTCCCTTAATGCCTCAATTTCCAAATTGAGATCGTCATAGTTCTTATTATTAGCTTTTAATTGACCGTTGATTCTTCTTTCCGTTTTCAAAAGCTCATTGTAAAGCTTTTCGCGCAGGTCTATTTCATAATCTAATTCAAGGACGTTTTGCAGCAATGTTCTCTCTTTTGCATCATTTTCTGCAAGTTGCACTTTGAAAACTTCTATTTCCTCACGGATTTTCTTGAGCTGCCGGTTTTCATTTTGGGACTGGTCTGCATACAAGCAGTTAACCAATATGAAGATCAATACGCCGATTTGAGGAATAATTTTTTTCATCACTTTTCGCGTCACACTGTATAATAAAAATACTTTTTCAATGTATAGTATATAACTTTTTCAAAAAACACAAACAAATTCCGGTAAACCGGAAGGTTTTCGACATGCAGATTCTATATCCGGCGAATAATTCAATGACATTTAAACTATAGGATACAAAATATATTTAGCTGCAATTCAAAAATTTGCAAATTATGTGCCATAATTTAGAATGAATAAATGAATCCCAAAAATTACTTGCTTTATGAGCACACCATCTCTATATTTATTCTTTATAAAAACCCGTCGTCCAACAAAAATTGCGATGCTCAAGCTGTTCCAAAATAAGTACCCGGAAAAATTTTCGGATGATACCGTCAAATTGCATTCAGTATTTGCCGGGTTCAATCCATCTTTTTTTGGCGAAATAGAGCAATTTTTCTGTGAAAAACGGTTTCAACGCGACGAAGAATTCGAGATTTCAAAACCCGAAGACATATTCTTTGCAATAGTTAAAAACGGTGAAATTCACGTATCGGAGACGCTGAGTAAAAGCAAGGAAAAGATCGACTACAATGTAAAAAAGGGAGGGTCTTTCGGCGCGCCGAATATCTTTGATCCGAATTTTTCATCTTTCTCATGCCGTATAATCGAAACAACAGAAATACTAACACTTTCATTCAATGATTTTTTGGATTTATCGAACAAACAGTCAGTCGTTACGAATAAATTAAGTCTTAATCTGAGTAATATTATTTGTGACCGGCTCGTAAACCTGAATAATGAATATATAAAACTCTATTATCAAAAGAAAATCCTTACTAATAAAGGTTAGCTTTAATTTCTATAACAAAGAATATTGAACGGTCAATCCATGGAATATACTGAGGACAGGAGAACACCGAATCCCGAAAAAGCTGCGAGCAGAAGACTTCGCACGCTTCTCATTATTGTCCTGGTCAGCATCATAATGTCACTGACCGGTATTGTATTGTACATAGTACTGCCTCCGCTCAGGGGTATAATACTTTTATTCGTTATCGCGGCTTTGGTTGCATACTTATTGGAACCGGTAGTTACCTGGATGGAGAATTACGGAGTTAAAAGAGCTTATTCTATCATTTTGCTCTATATTGCAATAGCAATTCTCATGAACTTTGCGATAGATCTGTTGTATCCGAAAATAATGGGAGAAATTGGCGGTCTCCGGCAAAGGATACAGAGTATCGAGCAGGAAATAAGACCTGCTGCCACCCAGGTCAAAGATTACATTATGCAGCGCGTCTCTTTTATCGATGAAGAGCAATTGGACTCGGCAATCGCGGAATTGCTTGGCAGGTTTCAAATCCAGGTGCTCAATGTATCGGGCAGTCTTCTTTCTTTTGCCCAGGGGATTCTTTCCCTTTTGATCCAGATTATTATGATACCTTTGATAGCGTTTTTTATTTTGAAAGACGGTCCAGCCATAAAAAAGTCAGTACTAAATATAGTTCCTAACAAGTTTTTTGAGGCGGCTTTACATCTGTTTTACAAAACCGACCAACAGATAGGGAGGTACATCCGTGGACAGATACTTGACAATTTTATTCTTGCCGTACTTTACAGCATTGGCTTTCAAATGATGGGTATGCCCTATTTTATACTTTTCGGGGCGTTTTCCGGCATCGCAAATATTGTACCCTACGTGGGTCCGGTAATCGGCATTATTCCGCCGCTTATAGTATTAATTATGGAAACCGGTTCTTTTTCGATGATCCCCACGTTAATTGCACTTTTTGTTGCGGTGCAGATATTCGATGTGATCCTCATTCAGCCGACCGTTGTTGCAAAAAGTGTCCATCTGCATCCGCTTGTTATAATTTTTGCCGTTTTTGCCGGCGGCACCCTGCTTGGTGTAGTAGGAATGCTTTTCGCAGTCCTGTTATCCGGCATAATAAAGGTTATTCTATCGGAGATCGCCTGGAGTAACCGCAATTATCGTCTTTGGTCATAATATAATTTGTCATTAAGCATTAACAAAAATAATTCAACTACAAAAATTATGAAACTTACCGAATTAACAGATTTTCTCGACAGTTACTTATCAATTGCTGAGATTGACGACGTGGCGCTGAACGGTTTACAAGTTGAAGGAAATTCAAACGTCGATAAAATTGCATTGGCGACAGACATATGTACAGAGACAATTAATAAAGCAGCCGCCTTAAGGGCGGACTTGCTGCTGACACACCACGGTTTGTTCTGGGGTAAACCGCTTGCAGTAACGGGTACGCATGGCGCACGGATAAAAACCCTACTGAGC
>JADFON010000125.1 GCA_022562855.1 Candidatus Zhuqueibacterota bacterium
ATAATTGATCAGAGGAGCAACAACGTGCCGGCTATTGCGCATAATTTTTTTGTTGGTCCTCACTATTGTGCTTGTTGCATGGCGTTCCCTAATCACATAGTGACCACTCACGTGGCGGGACGCGGCGGGTCAGGGACGACCCCGGAAAAAGGGGGCAGCCCGGGAAAAAGGGGGCAGGCACGGGAAAAGGGGACGACCCGAACTACGCAGTCCGGATATATGCAACACTCACTATGGTAGGAATGTATGCTCCATCCGGCATAGCTGCTGCCCAGGCCGACTCAGGATTTACAGATTTATTCCCCGCCTTCTCTCAGAAGTGCGGCTCTTCTTTCTTCAAGAGTTGGGACGATTTCGGCTTTTAATAAAATTATCAATTCCCGTTTGATTTCGCTATGCAGATCATACCCGAATACATATCCCAATCCAAAAAACCATTTAGGGATATTCTTCAGTAAGGGCAGACCTTTTCTAACATAAGTTTCTTCTGTTAAACTGAGACCGCCTATCACCGCTTTTTCGCCGTCATTCAATAATAGCTGAGTATCGGCGTCCGATTTATTTATTATAGTGCTGACAGCCCCCGGTATAACCGAACTCCGCTCCACATGCACATCGAGATGAATATATTGCACAGTGTCATCCACAAAGATAACCGGGGTGACGATCAATATTATTCCCGTACTGACAAATTCATCGGTTACATTCCCGGCGAAGTCTCTTTGTTTTATAGAAAAATCCTGCCCGATCTGGACGCGTCCTTCCCTGCCGTCAATAACGGTGATACTTGGATTTGCCAGAATTTCACCAACGTTGCTGCTTTCAAACGCCTTGATCAATATATTGATATCACTCGTGCTTGTAGTACGTGTTATACTTGCTATTCCGATATCACCCTGCCCGGGGGGACCTACGACATTTTGTTCGGCAAACGCTATAGTATTTCCCTTATTGGAGAAAACTCCCCAGTTTATACCGATTTCACGCAATGTCGACCTGTCGGTCTCGATAAACGTAGCCGATATTTTGATTTCCCTCAATGCAGCGGACACCGGCTGTAAACCGGACGCCTGTTGTACTGCTGTGGATGTCTGGAATTGTACGTTTGCCGGCGCCGCCTCATTTGTTATTAATATATAGCTTTCCGTTTCCAGAATTGTTGCTCCATTTCTTGCCGCAATTAGTTCTAACGCCGATCTCCATGGGGCGTTCTTGATGTTAACGCCTATCGGCGTCGTACGCTGAGCCGGATCGACAATTACCTTTTTTAGCAGCCTCCCGCTAATTTCGCTTAATGCACTTAATGCGATGTTAAAGGGCGTGTCCTTCACGAACGAGACGGTGGAGCTTTCAGTTACAAACTCAAGCGGCGGCTTATCCTGTGCGTACAATGCCGGCGCGAAAATAAGCGCCACGTATAAATAACATAAAGCCGCTAAACTTAACCTGGTATTTTTCTTCATGATTGCCTCCGCTTTCTCGGAATAATGACATAACGTACCGGGCAGATTTGACTCCTCAGCTTAGACATTTAATCACATCCGATGATACATTTGTTTCAGTTATTTTTAAACTTCATTTTTACTACAATCTTTTTAAGAAATCCGCCGACGTTCAAAGTAAATTCAGCGGTCCTGTTCCGGGCGTCTATTTCTGTCAAAGATCCGAGATACACTTTGTCTCCCGGTCGCAGCGTCCAACTCTTTCCCGAAGCATCCATAAGAATTGCCTTAGAAGCGGATATTCCAAGCAATACCGCCCTATCGGCATTCAAAAGATTATCCTTATTCGGTGGAATATTTTTTTGCACGAGAGCATTGAACGGGTTGAAAATCAACCGGTTTACATTTTTGACAGATTGCGGTAATTGAAACTCTATTCCGTCTTGTTCGACAGAATATCCCCTGATGGTTAAATAATAATGTACATAGTTTTCATTTTTATTAGCAATTCCTGAATTACCGGAAACCGGTTCAATTTCCAATTCCTCAATAGTGTACAGCGGCTCAAAGTTCTCCAGTTTCCATATAAACCTGAACAGGTTCACAAACCGTGCTTCGCCCGTCAAATTATATAAATTTGAATTTATTCCATTTTTGGTTTCTACCTCGGCATTGATTTTACGAAAATCAAAGTTCATCCTGCTGTCCTGCCTTGACGCCAGGGTATTGAAATAATCGAACGACACTACGGAATTCTCGAAATTCTTGAGATGTTTCGGATGAGAAACCCAAACCGCCCGGGCATTTCTCATTTGGAATTCTATTTCGTCATAATTTTTATTATATGACCGGAGTCTGTCCAAATCGCTTTTCTTTTCTGTCTTCAACAATTCTATCCCGGATAATCTTGTTTTGAACCGGCTCGAAAGGGAATACTCTCCGGAAGCAAAAACAATCACAACCAATACTAACAATATCAATGTGTTTCTCAGGGAGTATGACATCTTATTTCTCCTTTCCAAATGCCGGTTTGGAAAATAACGAAACCAAGCCGGTTTCAACCGAAACGGAATCGATATAATGTACCATCGTTAAAACCGGCGTTATAAAACTCCGGGGATTCCCTTTTATATCGAAATTGTATACTTTTCCTTCACGAATATTTTCTTCGCTTACCGAATTAATCATTGCATTTCCGGTAGTTTCGGCGAATCGGTTTATCCGGTTTCTATACAACGATGATCCGCTGAGTTGAAAATTTATGTCGTTTATCGAAAGTTTATTAATCCACAGAGAGTTCAGTTCTTTGGACGATTGTGCCAGGAATAGAAGTGTTTCCGAATAGAGCGGTCCGGGATGCCAGAGTGAATCGGTTAAGGATATATACTTTCGATAAAGACCCGTTTTTTCTTCGAGCAGCGCAATTTCTCCGGCTATTTCCTGTTCCGAATTCAGCGATTCTTCTAATAGCATCAAAGAGCGCTCCGCTTTTTCCGTCATGTCAGCGTAGGAAAACCATTGAAACGTGTAATATATTGAACTGAAAAACAACATAAACATTGCAGCATAACCATGCCAGGAAAGCCTGTGTGAGCTTTGCTCTTTTTTGAGCGCTTTCGGCAGAAAATTCGAGTTATCATAGGTTTTATCTAATTTCAAGGATGTTCCGATAGCTAAACCGATTGGGACCGCAAATGAAGAAACATCCGGTTTTTGATCATCTTCTAACAGGCCGGTATCGATTACCGAACCGGCATCCGGCAAAATTTTACACGTGGATTCGGGAAATTTATCATCAAAATAATCACAAAATAATCTCTGATCCTCTCTATGGATTGACACTTCACCGGCAAGGTATATTTCATCCGGTTCATGAATATTCATTTGGTCAAGAACCATAAGGATTTTAGCATACACTTTGTCCAAAAACACAGTCTTATATTCGATGCTACCCGGATCAAACGTAACGGAAACTGACGTAAGAACTGTACCCTGCATATAAAGAATTTTCGATGATTTTTGCCCGAATAAAACAACTATCTTTGATAAATCGGACTCTGCACCGGAATATAACCCTGCTAAAATTGCTATTGCAACTTCCTGGGTCGTAATCAAGGAAATCGTCGATTTTTTGTCGATGAGACCTGCGGATTTTATCGAAAGAATCTGTTCCAGAAGAAAATTATTACCGGAATGATTTATCATCAAATAATTGTCCCCGCCGATTTTGACAAAATGAGGATCTCCATCTTCCCATTTCTCTGTATTTTTATTTAAAGTAATGCTTATTTCTGTTGATTTTTCGGCAAGGTCTTTTTTAAGCCGTCGTCCCTTTACATGTTCTGAAATAGTTATGGGAGAATAATGCACGGATGATGCCGGTACCGACAATCCTATCGATGCTTTATTCAGGGGATATTTCTGCAACAGCCCGGTTATCAGGTCTAACGTTGCATTTTCGTCCACTGATTCCCGTTTTGCTTTTCCGAAAGCGGCGTTTTCCTTATCTTGATCCTGTTCAAAGCCGGATGTCTCTTCTATCTGAGAATTTTCCAATTCTTCAATTTTGTCTCTCGCCGGAAGTACAAGTGATTCCAACGCCAGGATCTGAATATTGTTTTTGATTTTTCTGACATAGGCTAATTTGAGAATTTGCCCGTCTATATGAAGCCCTATAGATTCCATTTTTCCACCTTGTTTTTACCGTTTACGATAACCAAGTAAATCTGCCATACGGTCTTTGTTGTTGGCGTATTGCATCGCGGTTTCCCGGCTGATCTTTCTATTATGAAACAAACTTACCAGGTCTTGCTCAAGCGTAATCATTCCTGAGTCTTTTCCTTCGAATATCATCTGGTAGATTTCCCCGGTGTTTCCGTTGCGGATCGCCGCTTTAACGGATGAGGATATAACAAGAACTTCCTTAGCCAGCGTGCGGGTTTTATTGAGATCGGGTACAAGTTTTTGAGATATAACGCAAATGAGAGTGTCTGCCAACCTGACACGTACCCTTTCCTGCTCATTGACCGGTGTTTCTCCAACTATCCTGTCAATGCTTTCTACCGCCGACGCCGTATGAAGCGTAGAGAATACTTTGTGCCCGGAATCGGTGATTTCCAGGACAGCCATTATCGTTTCCTGGTCCCGCATTTCTCCAATTACAATAATATCCGGATCTTGTCTGAGCGCTTGCACCGCGCCGTCCTTAAACGTCAGAACGTCTTTACCAATTTCACGATGCCTTACTATGCACCTTTTTGGTGTATGAATTGTTTCCACCGGGGCGCCTATTATGACAATATGTGCGTCCGCTGTTTTGTTATTAGCATCGATGATACTGTCAAGCGTTGAGCTTTTACCCGAACCTGTTATACCGGTAATCAGAGTCAAACCTTGTTCGTTTTTTGAAAAGTTGAGTATATCAGCCACTTCTTCATGGAGATGCAATTCTTCGAAGGGTCGGATAGTATTCGGGATATGTCTCATATTCAACGCGAGATGGTCGAGATCAAAATAGACGTCTGCGCGAAACCTGTTTATTCCCTCTTCAGAATTAATTTGAAAGGAAAAATCAAGATTGCGGTGCTGGAAAAGATGCTCTCTTTGCCTGTCGGAGAGCATATTCTGTATAAGAATATCCGAATCGTCCGGATTGATGTTGTCAATATCGTCTGCCGGTTTTTTTATTCCGTGAATTCTGAACCATATTTTCTCTGCACAACCCGATCCGCCAATATCAAGATCCGATGCGTTTTCAGCAATCATCTTTTTCAATAAACCGGTTATCAAATCATTTAACTCGTTTTTTTTCTCACTTTTTAATTTTTCAACTAAATCGCCAATATGTTCCTGCCTTTCTACACCGGTAAGATTACTTTGGTTTTCTGCAAGAATTTTGCCATTGGATAAATTCGGCATGGTACAGGGAAAATTGATTTTTGACAGTTGATAGTCGCCATTTTCCGTTAATTGAATCGTCGAATGGTTAAATCCGTGTTCTTTTTCATTTATTACTTTTTCCGCCGCTTTCATATCGCTCTCCTAATCTCTATCGAGGCGTCTCTGCCCTTAATCGCAGGTTGATGAATAATAATCTTCACCTGCTCCATGAACGTAAAGTTATTCTTGCGCTTTGATACGAATTTGACCCGGAGTCCGGGGCAACCGGGAAAAACGGTGGAAAGATATACTCCAACCGTTCATCGTATTCATAATACTTCTCATAATCACTCTTCAATTCTCCCTCTTTAATCATCGGAACCCAAGCCTCCAAAAGATTCATCCTACCTAAACAAGAAGCTTTTTTACCTGCCTCCAACATCTCTTCTGTAGGTTCTCTCTTAACAATCACATACCCCTTCGTTCTAAGCTGTTCACAATATGCATCAATCACTATGAGCACATCACTATGAGTTGCTTCATCAATCTTCTTTTCACTCACTAGAGAAGGTTTTTCACACAGAATATCTCTCAGTCTTCCCCATCTAAGTGCCTGCATGACAGGATCATTTCCATACTTACCCTCTTCAACTTCTTCTGTATCAGTGTTCATCTCTCTTCTTTCCTTGTCAACTTCTTTTAGCCAAGAATTCTTCCACACCCTTTATGAATGTAAAGATCA
>JADFON010000126.1 GCA_022562855.1 Candidatus Zhuqueibacterota bacterium
AGAGTGGATTTACGACGAGCGCGGAAACTACATATATTTTGGTACAGTTGAATCTATACCAAATGGACTAATTTGGGGAATAGAAATACGCCAGCCACACGAGCTTGAAGAAGCCATCTCAGATATAGGGCGGAAATGGAGCGGTAGAAAGGAAACTAGAGAGAATATTGTATTTGGTGAAGAAATATATGACAATGTTTTTAAAGGTTCCTACACGAATACAGTAAAAAACATTATCAAAACAAAGGGGTTGGAAGATTGCATGAAACTTCAGGGATTTGTCTTTCCACCAACAAAAATATTCTCCACAATTGATTTATTTTTGATGCCGTCTCAAAGAATCGGCGAATCCTGTCCCATGGTAATACTCGAAGCGATGGCTGCCGGCGTGCCGGTGATTGCAACTGAGGTGGGAGGAATACCGGAGATTGTAGAACATGGCGTAACAGGATATTTGATCCCGCCAAAAGATCCACAGGCTATCGCAGATGCGGTCGAGCATGTAATAAATAACCCGGAAGAGGTGAAGAAAATCGTAGAAAACGCCCGAAGAACGGTTAAAGAACGGTTCGATTTCCGGGAAAACGCCCGGCAGTTTGTAAAAATCTATCAAGAGCTTCTCGATGAACAGCGTTGATTTCTCAGTCATAATCGTCAATTATAATTCGGATAACCTGCTTAAGAAGTGCCTGGAATCCATATATGAATTTGTCAATGATGTTACGTTTGAAATAATTGTAATCGACAATGCGTCCACTGACGATAGTATTAAAACTGTAAAAAATGATTATTCTCAGGTTCTCATTGTCCAAAACCCGGAAAACACCGGCTATTCACATGCAATAAATTGTGGACTTGAACGCGCAAAAGGGACGTACTGTGCAATAATGAACCCGGATACAGAATTAATTTCCGACATTTTCTCACCGGTTTACAGGTTTTTTCAATCCAACACAAATATCGGCGCTGTCGGCTGCGTCCAGACTTTTTCCGGCGGAACAGCGCAGATGAGTTTCTTCAGGTTTCCCTCCCTTTTAGGGAGAATCGCCTATTTTACAGGAATTAACAGAATTGTAAATGCTGAGTCTTTAAGGAAGGATAAAGCAAAGGACACGGGCGACGGTCACATTTATGTGGATGTAGTCGGCGGCGCTTTTCTAATCGTAAACCGCGAAATAATGGTATCGATTGGCGGGTTTGACCCGGACTATTTCTTATACCACGAAGAAGCCGATTTTTGCTACCGGCTGAATAAAGCTGGTTTTCAAAATGTAATAATTCCGGGATTGAAAATAGTCCATCACGGCAAGAACGACGAAACACCGGATAATCCCCTCGTGTATCACCATCGGAACCGCAGCCTGCTTATATATTTTTACAAAAACCACACACGTCTTTCTCTTTGGCTATTGCTCAGTATGAACATTTTTTTTCTTGCTCTGAAATTTATTTTTAGTTCCGGACAGAAATCAGACGGAAAACAAAGAAGATCGGTACATCTATCAGCCCTGAAGTATCATTTTAAATTTGTTGGATTTCTCTCCGGCAAATACGGTAAGAATATACCATAATGACAAAAGCGATCATCCAAAAAAGGCAACTTATAAAAATATGGAATCAAGAAAGGAGCAACAGATGAGAAATAAAACCCTGCTTACCACGGCGTTGACGGTTCTCTTCATCGTCAACTCTTGCGGCACGACTTCCGATCCCGAATCGGCGGGAGTAAATCAAATTACTGAAAAAGGAATAAGATCGCATTTGAGATTCCTTTCCGATGACCTGCTTGAAGGCAGAGGGACCGGATCACGCGGACTTAAAATCGCCGGGAACTATATGGCTGCGCAGTTTGAGCGAAGCGGAGTCAAGCCGGGTGGAGAAAACGGGACATATTTCCAGACAGTCCCTATGGTCGGTTATACTGCCACCACACCGGTAACGTTTGAGTTCGTAAAGGGTGCGCAAAGGTATGCACTGAATTATCTTGACGATTTTGTTGCGAACACGGCAAGAGTTGAAACAAAAGTGACGTTAAACAAGGAAATTGTTTATGTCGGTTACGGGATCGATGCTCCGGAGCAAAACTGGAACGATTATAAAAATATGGATGTAAGGGACAAAATTCTCCTGATGACGGTGAACGATCCGCCATCGGATGATCCGGAACATTTCGGGGGTAAAGCTCTGACTTATTACGGCAGGTGGACATACAAGAATGAGATCGCCGGTGAAAAGGGAGCCGCTGGTGTAATACTGATTCACACCGATGAAAAAGCCGGGTATCCGTGGCAGGTGGTACGAAATTCCTGGAGCGGTGAACAGTCGATGCTCAAACCTAAACCCGGAGACCCGCCGAAAACGGCTGTCGAATCGTGGATAACGACAGAGATAGCTGAAAGACTTTTTGAAATGGCAGGTTATTCGTTACAGGAAATGCTGGACAACGCAGCAAGCAGGGATTTTCAACCGGTACGTCTCGGGATAAATCTAAATCTCGATTTGACAAGCACAATTCGCGAAATAGAAACCCAGAATGTCGTCGGAATTGTCGAGGGAAAAATTGCCGATGAATATGTCGTTTACACCTCTCATCTTGATCACCTTGGAATCGGAAGTCCGGTAAATGGCGATGCCATATTTAACGGTGCGAAGGATAATGCATCGGGAAGCAGCGCTCTGATAGAAATTGCAGGCGCCTTTGCGGGACTGCCGGAACAGCCCGACCGGTCGATAGTTTTTCTTGGCGTTACCGCTGAGGAGCAGGGTTTGCTCGGTTCGAAATATTATGCGCAAAATCCGGTTTATCCTCTGGAAAAAACTCTTGCCTTAGTTAATATAGACGCAATACACTTTTCAGGAAGGGTAAAGGACGTTATACTGCTTGGTGCAGACCGCTCATCTCTTGGAGTTCTCGGGATTCAGACCGCGGCAGATAACGGTCTTAAGGTCATACCCGACCCGTCGCCTGAACAAGGATATTTTTTCCGGTCCGATCAACTAAGTTTTGTGCGGGTCGGCGTGCCGGCGATCTACATAGACCCCGGACAGGAAATCGAAGGTAAACCCGAAGGATGGGGCGCGATCCAGGAAGAACTGTACAATGCTGAAAAATACCATCAGCCGTCGGATGAATATTCCGACGATTTGGACCTGGGAGCCGTTGTGCAGATCTCCAGGTTTGCTTTCCAGGTTGGATACCGGATTGCGGCGTTATCCGCATGGCCCGTATGGAACGAAGGCGAGCAGTTTAAAGCTATCCGAGAAGCGTCTCTGAAAGGCAAGTAATTTTTTAGCCTTAATAATTCATATAATAAATAATATATGCACCTAAGTTATAAAATAACAATATCTTAGAAAGAATTAGTAGAACAGGCGTTCTTGCCTGTTTAAAAATTGACAGACCCAAAAACTGGACAGGCCCCGATAAAAGGGACAGGCAGGAAAGCCTGTCTCACTATTAAATAGTTTTATACAGAAAAAAACAAATTTGTGAATAGGTCAGATTTGACACTGATTTACACTGATTGGATAAACCAATACACATTTTCCTGTTAAGGAGGGGGTAGCATTTCAGATAAATCTTTGGAGCAGATTACACAGACAGGAATGTCTGTGCTACCATTAGATTGACCGGAGGGACATATTTTCTTGTCCGCCCCGTTTTTTGGGGTCCGCTCCGTTTTTGGGGCCTGTCCATTGATGTAGTGGTTATTGAAACAAACCTTCTTTTCACAATCCCCCCTAAAAACCAAAATCGGGAGCAGTTTTCTGCGTCCCGATCTGGTTTCTGGTGCAATCTTTCTTGCAGGCAAATAGCCCGAAAGCTATCTGCCTGCTGATAGGTGCGATGTAGGCAATAACGTTGCCTGATAAATAATAATGCAAATAGAATGCCAAACTATATTTCGGTAAAATTTGTGCTGAAAGCCCTTGAATTCGAAGAAAAATTAAAGAAAAATGACAATCTCTGCACGGGCAAGATTTTGCACGGTTGGGAGATCAATTCATAAAATGACCTGGAATTTATGATTATCAGCCGACACTTCTCTGAAATATCTTAAGGTATGCGCTCAAAAAGAACCTTTACAAAGTTCCCTAAAGGGGTCTCAGGGGATGTTGTCCCCTGGATTGGAATATTGCTAATCCAGGAATAGTTTCAGCGTTAGCTGAAAATTACTAAAACCGGCGGGGACCTGATAAAGAGATTTCTAAGTAATCAAAATTCCGCTTTTGTCCTGTTAAAATATCCAAACCTGATACCGGGTATTTCTTGTTTCAGTATATCCATCATCTTGAGAATACCCATACCGGGGGTTTCGGGGTACCCCACCGCTTCAAGATAGTAATGGGGATCTATGTTTAAATTCCGCATTTGTATCAGGTTCACCCCGTTATCTCTCACAAGACCTATCAACGCCTCTACCTCGTCTTCCTGGTCTGAAATTCCGGGAAACACGAGTAGATTTATCGTTACAAAAATTCCTGCCTCGGAAGCTGTCTTGATAGACTTTACAACTTCATTATAACAATAATCGCTTGGTCGATAGTAATTTTCATAGGTCTGCTTCACAGCGCTGTTAATACTCACCCGAATGCTGTCGAGACCTGCCTCGCAAAGACTCTTTATTTTATCCGGTTTGCTTCCGTTTGTATTAATGTTAACCGTGCTCTCAGGCTTTGCGCTTTTTATTGTGCGGATTGCCTCTGTGAGTGTGTCGGTCTGCATAATCGGTTCTCCTTCGCATCCCTGCCCAAAACTGACAAGAGGTTCGGGAGCACACTCAAAATGGTCAATCGAAAGCTCGGAAATCTCTTTAGCGGAAGGGATAAACTTCAGCCGCTCCATCGATGCTTTTACCTTACCGTTGGGCTGCAGGGATATACAGCCGACACAATCGGAATTGCAGACAGGAGAAGTGGGCAGGGGACATTCCCATCGCTCAAGGAAAAAATTTTTAGCCGCAAAACAGTGAAAGTCTCTTGCGCAGATAGCAAGTTGCTGCACGAGCCGGTTGTCCTTGAGCCTTTCCATTTTCATGGCTATGTTTTCATCGAGATTGCGGTCGTCAAACTTCGAAGGATTCCAGTGTTTGTCGTCATCGACCTTAACCGCAGGCACCCAGAATTCACCGTCCTTCCAGGCAAGCGCTGTGTATGCCCAAAGAGGAAGTAAGCCTTTGCCGGTATGAAAGTACGTACCCGGAAGATATAAGCGTGTATAGCCCGGCGGCAAAAATGCGCTCACCGCAGAAAGATCATTTTTCCCGTTATTTAGTAAAACCGCACTTCCGGAGCCGGATTTCCATCCAAGCGGTTCGTGATCGGGAAGGGTAAAGAATTTACTGCCTTCCGGCAGCGGAATCATTTCTTCATCGGTCGGTTGAACAAAGTGTTGCGCGGAACAACATACGACGCCATGATTCTTTGCATCGAATATTTCGCCGCTTTTATTCGTGTATGTCGCCTGGTAGGTCATAACATTAAATTGAGATCCATTTTTTTACGCTAGAGGTGTTCTAAATTTTAGTGATAGTATTTTCTATTTCAACATTCCGTGTTTTCTGAATAGTTGAACTTCACACTCTCTGCTTGATGGACATTCTTCTTGTTCAGCTCCACATATTGCACACAATCGTCTGCTTATAGAATGAATAAAATCGTCTATGCATTCGCAATCCCAATAATCCAAATTCAAGAGAATATCTCCTACTTGTTGAACTCTTTCATTATGTTCATTTAAAGAGTCAAACCAATTATTTGCTTTCAAGTATAGTGTTCCCATCTCATGGCGTTTGAATGGTAGCTGATTTGCTTTATATTTGCAATTTTTTTGCTAAATCCAATTTTCTTAGTAGGATTGAAAATTACGGACATTTTGGGAATGTCTATCAATCTGCTGATAACTATTAACGCATAATTATTTTTGTTCTCTTTTGCTTTTTCAAACTCATTTTGGGTGAACCGAACGCTTCCATAGTCACTTCTCAGTCCTTTAATTTCAACAAGATAAAAATGATTTTGAACCTCAATTTGTAAATCGTAACCATCGCCAATTAATCTT
>JADFON010000127.1 GCA_022562855.1 Candidatus Zhuqueibacterota bacterium
CCCGTCAGCAATCCCCAGTTTTGAAAAAAGATCGCTCAGAACTTTTTCGATCGGTTCCGGATTTTCGAATGATGAAGCCATCAGTTTTTCAGTATCTTTCCCCCCGTAACGGTAAAATTAGAAAAATCGGATTTGTCAAAACCGGCATCTTTTAAAATAGTATCATGATTAGTATCGCTGCTCGCGGTGATGAAAAATTGCCGGAATTCCTGTAAAATTCTCAAAAACGCATCTATTCTTGTCCTGTCAAGTAAAGCAAACAAGTCGTCCAGAAGCACGATCGGCTGCATTCCCGCCAGTTCGGCTATATAATGCGCCTCTGCTGCTTTTAGCGCTAAGAGTATTGTCTTTTGCTGCCCCTGAGAACCATACTTCCTGGCGTCATGCCCGTCAAGCTTGAACCAAAGATCATCGCGATGAGGACCGATCAAAGTTCGTTTTCTACGTCTCTCTTCCTTCCGGGACTGTTCCAACAGGAGCGTGAAATCCTCTTCGATTTGTTCGGCGTCCTGCATTTTTGAGATGTATTCTACCGATAACTCTTCATCGCCCCGGCTTATCCGGGAATACATTTTCCGGCTTAATTCCGACAGGATCTTGACCGCATCCACCCGCCGTTTGATAATAAACGAACCGTGTTGCACAAGCTTGTCATTCCACGGCTCAATCTCCCCGGACCCTGCGGCGTTATCATAAGGCATTTTCGACAACAAGCTGTTCCGCTGCCTTACGACCCGTTTATATGCTATCAGGTTTTGCAAGTACTCCCGGTCAACAGTTGATATACAAAGATCGAGAAACCGCCGCCGCATCCGGGGTTGTCCCTGAGCTATTTCAAGACTCTCAGGGGACATTATCACCATTGGAAATGTGCCGATAAGCGACGACATTTTCGCAACCCGGTCGTCATCGAGCGTGACTTCCTTTCTGCTCCCCTTAACCCAGGATACCTCTAAGCATCTTTCAATATCGGAACCGATTTCAAAGAAGGCTGAGATATTAAATCTGTCTGAACCCCACTTCGCCAAATCGGCGCCAGCCATTCCCCTGAAACTGCGAAAAACTGACAGGTAGTAAATCGATTCTAAAAAATTTGTCTTCCCCTGACCGTTTCCCCCGATAAGCAAATTTCCCTTTTCATTGAATTCCGTTTCGGAATCGCTGCAATTGCGAAAGCTTCTCAACGAAAGCTTTTTTAGAAACAGGTTTAACATACAGTCGGTTTACACGTAACAGTTAAGACGTAATGTCGAACGGCTCATCTATTAAAACTTTCTATTACATTTGTGCAAACCCGGATTTCAATCTTACGAGGTGAATTCTCAAATTACCAGGCAAAAAAAACCTAATATCAAAGGTAAAAATTTTTATCTTTCATTCAAACAAAATTCTTATAAATTTATGTATTATTAAGGTTTTAGCCTGATGAATTTACTATCCGGTTTCGAAGGTATTTATGACAAAAAAAACCGCATCTTTTTTGACGCGGTTTTAGAAAATATACACCACAATGTTTTGCCTGTTTATTCTCTGAGTTTTATCGGCATAACAAGCATGAGAATGTCTTCATCTTCTTTTTGATTCTCCGGAAATACTAACGCAGGACTTACAGACGTGTCCAGGAGAAACTCCACATTTTCCGAATCAAGATGATTAAGCACGTCCAGTAAATATACAGAATTAAAACCGATCTCCATAGGATCGCCCGTATATTCGGCTTCTATCGTCTCCAGCCCTTCACCGCGGTCCATATCCTGCGAAGCGATCGTTACTTTACTTTTCTCTAACGAAATCTTTACTTGCTGTGTAATCTTATTTGCAAGCACTGAAACCGTACGTAATGCGGATATTAATTGTTCACGGTTAATGAGCAGCTTCTTATCATTGTTAGAGGGGATGACCTTATCATAATCCGGGTATTTTCCTTCAATCAACATAGCGTTGATAATGACATTGTCCAGGTCAAAAATCACGTGGTTAGACGCAAATGATACCTTTACATCCCCATCCGACTCTAAATTCTTTTGCAGAAGGTTCAATGCCTTAACAGGAATGATTATATCATCCACCGAATCACCGCCGGTAAATCTTTTATTAATAATCTTCACCAACCTGTGCCCGTTTGTCGAAACCATTCTATATTCGTTCTCTTTTACTTGTAACAAAACCCCCATGAGCGACGCCCGCAGTTCGTCAGTCGAAACCGCAAATAGCGATTTATCAATATGTTCGTGCAGTAATTTCCTGTTAAACGAAATTTCATGTTTCACATCGATTGCCGGAAGCTGTGGAAAATCCTTTATATCTTCTCCAAAAAACGTATATTGTCCCCTCGAAGATTTCACAAGGATTCTATTGTTATCTACAACACTTATATCTAAGGGAATATCCGGCAGTTCCCGTACAACATCGAACAGCAGTCTTCCGGAGATAGTTATGTTTCCTTCGCTTTCCGCTCCATCGGGAGAAAGCTTAATTATTGTTTTCAAAGATACTTCGAGATCTGTTGCGCTTAGCGTAATTTGATTGTCCTTTAGCTCGAACAAAACATGGCTTAATATAGGAAGCGTGGTTTTTGTTGGGATGACATTAATAACCTGCTGTAAAGCTTTTTTTAAATCGGAGCAACCTATGCTAAACTTCATCGAATGTCCTCCCGGGATAAAATATCTGCACTAAATCGATAGATAATAATGATGGGTTATTATAACTATGAGAATACTAAATAGAAGTAAGTAAAAGTAGTGAAATCTAACCCTTTTTACAAGAAAAAAAATTCGATGAGAAAGAAGCGACTTTTTAAAGAAACTATAAAGTATCCACAAATAACAGTAATATATAATAATTATATAATTTAAAAGATTATTATTATGTATTATTATAAGGTGGATAATTGGATAACTTAGATAGTATACAAGTTTTTGTTTTCTTGATATTATTGCTAACGATACTCCACGTTGTACAATAGTTACATAAAACATCAATATGTTTTTATCAAAGCCAATACCGTCTTACGGTAAAACTTAGTGATTAATAAGCTGTACATATCTTAATAACCTTATGTTTTATGTGGAAAACGAATTCGAATTCGGGGATGATTTTAAAAACAAAATTAATTCATTGAATTTGTTAGGTTATTAACCTTGTATTCCTGTTTTGTCACATATTTATCAACCGGTTATTAAGAGTTTAAACGGAGCGTATTCAAGTAAATTCACCCGGTTTTTCGTCTTGACTTTAGACCCTTATACTTGTAATTTATCAGCTTATAAATTTTCATTATGATTTCAGGAATTATCCTATAACAAATTATCTTTAATATGCGTTTAACAATACTTGGAAGTGGAAGCGGAGGTAATGCCGCCGTCATTCAAAATAACGGATCGTCAATCCTTGTAGATTCCGGTTTTTCGTATAAACTGTTGAACAGTAAATTAAAAATTTGTGGAATTCCGCCGGAGAGTTTCTCTGCTATGCTGATTACACACGAGCATGAAGATCATGCTAAGGGGTTAGGCGCATTTTCACGTATTCACCGGGTGCCGGTATATATAAATGAGACAACGTATAAAGGTCTGATGAGAATAACCCGGAAAGATATTGATGCGAACGTAAATTTTTTTGAAACCGGGGATGTATTGGATATAAACGGTATTGAGATAAAGAGCTTTCCTGTCCTTCATGACGCTGCGGAGCCTGTCGGTTTTTCCTTCACTTCAGGAAATAAGAAGATCAGTTATGTTACCGATATAGGTTCTATTACAGAACAGGTTGTCGATAATTTGAAAAATTCTTCTGTGGCTGTCATAGAGGCAAATCATGATGTTGAAATGTTGTTGAACGGTTTTTACCCTGCGTTTCTCAAAAACCGAATCAAAGGACCGACCGGGCACTTATCGAATGATGACGCTCTTAAACTGATTCAATTGATCAGATGTGAAGAGTTGCAAGTGGTATATCTTACCCATCTCAGTAAAAAGAATAACAAACCCGAAGTTGCCTATAAAAAAATATTTGGTCCGCTTGCCGAAAGCGGCAAACATGTACCTGAAATCAGGATTGCGAACCAGGATGAGGTCTCCGAGCCATACAATTTGTAACAAGGTGAACGCTGAATGCGGATATGGATGATAAAACATTAGTATTGATAATTTTCGTTTTGGTTTACCTTTACCTCGTTATTTTCAGGCATAACCGCGCCATTGCAGTCTGGGGCGGTATTTTTGTTATTATCATATTTGCAAGTACGGTAAATTTCACCCACGCCGTATCTAAGGTACATTGGAATGTCATCGGAGTCTTTGCCGGAACATTGATTCTCGCTGAATTCTTTACCCTTTCCAAAGTACCGACATACCTTTCCGATATATTAGTCGGCAATTCGAAGAGCGCCGGTTCGGCAATGCTGCGCGTTTGTATCATGTCCGGTTTTTTATCTATTTTTATTGAAAACGTCGCGGTGGTTTTAATCGTGGCGCCCATAGCCCTCGAAGTCATAAAAAAGCTGAAAGTATCCCCGGTTCCTGTTCTCATTGGCATAGCTATAGCGAGCAATCTGCAGGGCACAGCAACGCTTATCGGCGATCCTCCAAGCATGATACTTGCCGGTCAGCTAAAAATGAATTTTAACGATTTTTTCTTTTACCAGGGACGTCCGGGTATCTTTTTTGCCGTCGAGGTCAGCGCCCTCGCGTCATTTGTTGTTCTCTATCTGTTTTTTAAAGGCAATAAAGACCCGGTTGCAAAGGTCGCAAGAGAAGCCGTCGAGAGCTGGATACCCGCTTTGCTGTTATGTTTGATGGTAGTTGGTTTAGCCGTCGCCCCGGTTTTCGACCCAGGTTTTCTCTGGTTGAGCGGTACAATCTGTGTCTTGTTTGCAATAGTTGCGATATTCTGGGGAATGTCTTTTGATAGAGGGGAAACGGTAAAAACGCTTAAGCGGTACGATTGGGACACCACATTTTTTCTTGCCGGCGTATTTGTACTGGTAGGTTCCTTTGAAGAAGTCGGATTGATCGTAAGCCTGAAAAATATCCTGAACGATCTCCTCGGAACGAGTCTGCTGATAAGCTTTTTATTCGTAATTATTTTTTCAGTCGTGATCTCGGCTTTTATCGATAATGTTCCATTTATTACATTAATGATACCGGTTACCTATCAAATGGGACTCGAAGCCGGCGCGGAATATTTGCTGGTCTTCGGCTTATTGATTGGAACATGCATGGGAGGAAATATAACCCCTGTTGGAGCAGCGGCAAACATAGTCACGGTAGGTCTCTTAAAAAAAGAGGGATATTCTATCTCTTTTTGGGAGTTTACAAGAATAGGACTGCCGTACACAATAGTCGCTACAACAGCCGGGGCTGTTTTTATATGGTTTGTCTGGAGCTAAATCTTTTGATTGCGAAAAACATAACATGAGAGCGTTGTATAATTATTTTTCTGTCGCCCTGAACTTGTTTCAGGGTCTGCTTTTGTGCTCAAAGATGCCGAAACCCCGAAATAGGGGCCACATACTGGCAAGCAGGCTAAGTTCGGCATGACAGTAGATATGGACATTTTTTTTGTAATTATGCAACGCCCTCAAAAAAAACAGCAAACTATATGATTTAAATCAATTTTTTCATTAATCGCTTTTCAGCAATCCAAAAAACAAGAAAGAATACAATGATTATTCGTATCCTGATAATAATATTATCGGTTGTACTTTTCTTTGTCCGTGATATTTCAAGCGGTGTGGCTTTAGAAAAATACTGGGTGTTTTTTAAGGACAAAGATGCAAGTCTCCTTGCAAAAGCATCGCAGGATATTTCGTATCAGCGCTCACTGGTAAGCGACCGCTCTCTGAAAAGGAGGGCAAAACTACTCGGCGATTCCCCGATAACGGAATCGGATATACCGGTTTCTAAACACTATCTTGAAATTTTGAGTGAATCAGGTCTAAATCCTGTAATAATCTCGCGATGGTTAAATGCCGGCTCATATTATATTGATAATTCGCAAGTCGAAGAGATAAGGAATCTTCCCTTTGTTGTAAGGGTCGCCAG
>JADFON010000128.1 GCA_022562855.1 Candidatus Zhuqueibacterota bacterium
GGAAACGTTTTTCGTGCTGAAATCATCAACAAGAAAAAGAACGGCGAATTATATTACGAGGAAAAAACAATAACCCCTTTGAAAGATTCTAAAGGTAATATTACCCATTTTCTTTCTACGGGTAAGGATATTACTGAAAAGAAAATAGCTGAGGAAGAATTGCGTTTAAGCGAGGAGAGATTCCGGACTATTTTTGAAAAAGGACCCGTAGGAATTGCCCTTGCCGGCATGGACGGAAATTTCATCAGCGTTAACGATATGTATTGTAATTTATTGGGATATTCCAAGGACGAGTTACTAAAATTGAAATTTATTGATATTACCCACGAAGATGACCGGGCTGAGAACGAAGTATTTAACAAAAAAATGCAAAAAGGTGAAATCGAATCATTTTCGATAGAAAAGCGTTATTTAAAAAAGAACGGTGATATCCTCTGGGTAAATGTGACAACATCTCAAATACGTGATAAAAACGGCAAACCGTTGTACAGTATGGGAATTATAGAGGATATAACAGAAAGACGACAGCTTGAGAAGAAACGTGAAGAAGCGGTGAAATTAGCCGAAAAGGCAGCGAGACTTACATCGCTTGGGACATTGGCGGCAGGGATATCTCATGAAATCAACCAGCCGCTGACGGCAATCAAAATAAAGGTTGACGGGATGCTCTACTGGAAGAACTTATCAAAAGAAATATCTGCGGATGAAGTAAAGGAATGTCTTGAATTTGTTTCTGAGCAGTCGACCCGTATTGACGATATCATCAAGCAAATGCGTGTGCTTGCAAAACAGGATAAGAATTCTGAACCGATCGAAGTTGTAGTAAACACCGTAATCAGGAATGCGCTGGCGCTTGTAAAACAGCAAATGTCTGCGCGTGGTGTAAAATTGGAACTAAATCTTGCGCGAAAAGTGCCGAGATTAAAGGGACACCCCGGGTCGTTACAGCAGATAATAATTAACCTTGTTGTAAATGCTATGCATGCTCTTGAAAACTCAAAAAGAAAAAATAAGAAGATCACTATCTCTACAGAGCGTATTGAAAATAGCTGTAAAATTGAAATTAGCGATAATGGTCCGGGGATACCGGAAAAGCATATTAAACATGTATTCGATCCGTTTTTCAGCACAAAAAAGGGCAGCGAAGGTATGGGCTTAGGTCTTTCAATAACCGACAATATCGTTTCTGCGTATGGGGGTACGATTTCAGTGCGCAACAAAGAAAAAGGCGGCGCCCAATTTACAATAATGTTTCCTGCTCTCAATTAAAATCAGTACTTTGGTAAAAATTGTATTATCAGTCGCAGGCTGTTCCGCCTTTGGCGGAAGGTACCACTTGCACATGGCGCGACGAAAAGGAGACGCCTTCCCGCCTTGGCGGGATAAACCCATCCTACGGGACGGGACAATGACAGAATGAGCATGCGTGGCACCCCTCCCCACTCTACCTTTTCCTTATTCGGGGTTTAGGGATGCGATTAACGCCTTAAATTCTAAAATTTACAAAGTATTGTTAAAATATTACGGTGGACGATGAATATTTTAATTGCCGAGGACGATAAGAGCATCCAACAAAGTCTGTTGGAGTTTTTAACAACGATAGACTACCGTGTAGTCATCTGCGATAACGGGCGGGAAGCTTTGGAGATCCTGAAAAAGGAGAAAATTCATTGCGTGTTGACTGATATCCAGATGCCGCATATGGACGGGCACGAATTGCTCAGCCGGATAAAGAATAATAAACTGTGGCAGGATATTGCGGTGATATTGTTCACGGGTCATGGAAATGTCAAAAGTGCAGTAGACGCAATGAAGAATGGTGCGTATGATTATTTGTTGAAACCTGTCGACATAAAGGAATTAACTATAGTTCACGAACGGCTGAAAGAGTTTCTGGCAATAAAGGAAGAGAATAAAGAACTTACGGAGAAGTTTGAGGACAGGGTCAAAGAAGAAACAAATGATATTAAAAAAGAGCTATCCGAAATGCGGAAGGCGTATGCTGAAATTGTGGGTGTATCTGAGATAGGTATGTTTTCAGATACTTTGAGACAAATTTTCAGAAAGGCAGACCGCATCCACGGCAACAGGGATATTCCTGTAATTATAGAAGGGGAAACAGGAACAGGCAAAGAAATAGTTGCCCGCTACATACATTTCGGTAAAGGTAAAGTGGTGACTCCTTTTATCGGTATAAACTGTTCGGCAATAAGCCCGAATTTGTTTGAAAGTGAATTCTTCGGATACACAGGGGGGGCGTTTACCGGGGCTAAAGCCGGTGGACAAAAAGGAAAACTTGAGCTTGCAGAGGGGGGTACGATTTTTCTCGATGAAATCACCGATTTGGCGCTTGAATACCAGGCAAAGCTCCTCCGCGTTATTCAAGAACGTGAGTATTACCGTGTCGGGGGTCTCAAAAAGTATACTGTAGATGTGAGATTTTTGTGCTCTACAAATCAAGAGATGAAACAAAAAGTAGAAGAGGGTAAATTTCGTGAAGATTTGTACTACAGGCTGAACGTGGCACATATTTTACTCCCGCCGCTCAGGGAGAGAAAAGAAGAAATTTTGCCTATGGCGCGTATGTTCCTCAGACAGTTATACGATTCACAAAAAACATTTTTCACCAAAATAAGCTCGAAAGCGGTAACGATTTTAGAGGATTATCCCTGGAAAGGAAATATAAGGGAACTCAAAAGTGCTATCGATCGTATTGCCCTATTCTGGGACGATACCGAAATACGACCTGAACATCTGGATTTTTTGATAGAGGTCGATACTAATATCAAGCGCCGGGCAACCATCTCAACAGTAGTTTCTGCAGAAAACATAATTCTTCCCGAAAGCAATTTCAATCTCAAAAACCTCAATTTAGAGATAGTAAAAAAGGTGCTTGACAAGCATCAATGGAACAAAGCCAAAAGCGCACGGTACCTGGGTATATCCCGTGACGAGCTATACACGTATGTGAAGCGCCTTTCCAATTAATTTTCTCTCCCCATTTGTAACCTCCCGCAGGACCGACAACCCCCCGGTGATTAGAAAATCACTATCTTTTCTAAAATACTCCGTGATTAATAATTTTCAGCTTGGGGTTTTCAGCCTACTTTACAAAAAAGTGCGGTTTTAAACGCATTACTCAAAGCCGCTCCTACTTCGGACAATACGCAAATTCAATAATAACAACACTCTACAAATCAGAGAATCATTCTGGCATACTCATTGCTAAAATAATCTACAATCATGCATTTCTATTGTACAATCCTACATAAACACCGATTTACAAATTTTACTTGATATGGAGAACTAAAGTGAGAATAATACTAATAGATGATGAAATTGCAATAATTGAGAGTCTGAAATTCGCACTGGAGCCTGCCGGTCATAAATGCGAGCTGTTTACGAATCCTATAAATGCCATAAAAGCTTTTAGAACCGGTGATTATGACGCCATAGTCACGGATTTTAAAATGCCGGAGATGACCGGTATAGACATTCTAAAGGAAGTACGTAAATTGTCATCCCATGCACCGGTAATAATTCTCACTGGATACGCCGACATCGATAACGCAATCGAGGCTCTTAATTTCGGCGCTTCCGCTTTTTTCCGAAAACCATTTGCAATAAAGGACTTAATGGAGGTCCTGGTTAGAGTCGAAATGGAAATCAAAGTCCGGAACGAAAGAAAAGATATTTATTTACAGTTAAAAAAGAAGTTAGAAAACTGTAACAGCAACGGTAGCAACACATTAGAATTACTTGACAAATTATATATAAGTTAACTATCTGGAGATAATAAAAATATGGCTGATATGGAAAATTTTGATGATATAGAATTGATTCAATCTTTTACTTCTGAAAGCAATGATATGCTCGATGAAGTGGAACCCCAGTTAATAGAACTGCAGGATATTGTTGATTCCGGTGATGGAATTGATAAAGAAATAATCAATTCCATTTTCAGGCTCTATCATACTATGAAAGGTTCCGCAGGTTTTTTGAATTTTAACAGGCTTGCTTCTGTGACTCATGAAGCTGAGACGCTGCTTGATTTATTCCGGCAAAACAAGGCGGAATTAACCGCAAATAATACCGATTTACTTTGCAGAACATGCGACCTGATTAGAAGTCTTCTTGAGACGATAGAAACAAAGCAAACGGATGATAGTCACGAGCAGGAAACCAAAGCAATAGTCGGTGAATTGTCGTCCGCAATTGAAGCCTCTAAAAACAGTAAGCCAAATAGCAAAGGCGATTCGTCCACGGGGCAGCAGCCGAAAGAAGATCAACAGGGACAGGCGGATACTAATAAGAATTCGCCAAAAAAAGCAAAATCTTCAGTGAAAAAATCAGCCTCCGGCGGCAAACAATCCAAAGCCGGAAACTCAAACCCCAAAAAAACAGGGGCAAGGAAAAAATCAAGCAAGAAGTCTGAAGATGTTGAAGAAAGTGATGTTGATGCAATTGCCAGGGAAATCGAAATGAGTCAGCAGGAAACCGATAAAGCAGCAAATGGAGATTTGCAATTTTCGGCATCTCCGGAAATGATAGAGCAGTTTATCCAGGAGTCGGATGAACTTCTTTCGAATCTGGAACAAAATCTTTTGGATTATGAAGAGAACCAGGAAAAAGAGGGACCTTATCTTGCAGATGCCTTTCGTCAGATTCACAGTTTCAAAGGTAACTGCGGTTTTCTTGGGTACAGTGACATGGACAGGTTAAGTCACAAAACAGAATCTGTATTGGAATGCTTAAAGGACAACGTTCCGCTTCGCAGCGACAGTCCTGTCGAATTGTTGCTGTCTGTAGTGGACATACTAAAGACGGCATTAGCCGATGTCTCGAATAACGGGACGGGGAAAATTGCTGCGCTTGCCGGTTTCATCTCTTTGCTGGACGAAATTTTACCGGCAGATTCAGAGGGACAAAAAGACGGAGGGGGCGCACTTGGCGAAATCCTTGTTGCTCGTGGCGATGTATCGGTTGATGCGGTAGAAGAAGCCCTGGACAGGCAGGATATGCCTTTAGGAGAAATACTTGTTGACATGGGTCATGCTTCGGAAGAGGTAGTGGCAAAAGCGTTGAAAGACCAGGGCTCTGACAGGACAAAAGACAAATCACAAATTGACCCCTCTAAGGCTCCGAAGACGATAAAACGGCGGGATATCAGGGTTGACGTTGAGAAACTCGATTCACTCATCAATCTGGTAGGGGAATTGATTATCGCCGAGTCCCTTGTGACAAGTAACACCGATTTAAAAGGGCTTGAGCTTGAAAACTTCGAACGGGCGGCTCACGGCTTGAAACTCATTACAACCGATTTGCAGGACGTTGCGATGTCGGTCCGTATGATGCCTATCGCGGGTACGTTCAGGAAGATGATCAGACTTGTTCACGACCTTGCAGGTAAGGCAAACAAAAAAGTTAAACTCGATTTAATTGGAGAGGAAACCGAGGTAGACAAGAATGTAATCGAGTTGATAGGTGATCCCTTGGTCCACATAGTCCGCAACTCTGTCGATCATGGTATTGACACTTCTGAAGAACGGGCGGCTCTTGGGAAAGATGAGATAGGTCGTGTGACCATCCAGGCAAAGCACGAAGGGGGGGAGATATGGATAATCATACGTGACGATGGACGCGGACTTGACCGGGATAAAATACTGGCAAAAGCAAAGGAGACCGGTCTGGTAAATGGCAATTCAGACAACATGACTGATAAAGAAATATACAATCTTATCTTCGAACCGGGATTTTCAACTGCCGAGAAAGTAACGGATATTTCCGGCAGGGGCGTAGGGATGGATGTGGTGAGAAAGAATATTGAAAAATTGAAGGGTCATGTGGATGTACACAGCGAGCTTAATAAAGGGACAACTATCAGTTTGAGAATACCTCTTACGCTTGCGATTATCGACGGGATGATGATCAGGGTTGGTCAAAAGGCTTTTACCATTCCTATCATCAACATAATAGAGTTTTTCAGACCTTCAAGGGACATGATAAACATCCTGGCAAGCGGATTAGAAATAGTAAAACTG
>JADFON010000129.1 GCA_022562855.1 Candidatus Zhuqueibacterota bacterium
CCGATAAAAAGATCAGGAGTTTTTCCATAATTTGTACCGACTTGTCAAGGTGTTTACCGTTTAGGCTGATTTTTTATGTAACAGGCGGAGTTCAGCGGGATCGGGAATTAGCGGTACTTGATACGCATCATAATTTGTTCAAATACGAAATCGCTTTCTCGAGGCGGCGGATGACGGTATCTCTGCCGAGGAGGTTCATTACTTCGAAGAGTCCGGGGCTTATTCCCCACCCCGTCAGCGCAAGACGTGTGGGATGTATCAACTGCGCTGCTTTCAGATTTATTTTTTCCGCTAAGTTTCTTATCCCGGTTTCGATCGATTCGATTGAAAAATCTTCGCAATCCATCATACTCAATCGTACACGCGCAAGATATTCCATCGCTTCGAATTCCTTCCCCAAAGACGGGACATGCCAGTGTTTCTTTACCGCGGCAGGATCGTATTCGGAAGGATCGATGTAAAAATACCCGCCGAAATCGGAAAAATCGGTCAAAAGTCTCATTCTCGGTTTTACGAGGGACAATACCGGTAGAAAATATTCTTCCCCTTTTTCTTCGATTATCCGCGCCAAATTTTTGTCAGAATCGATAAAGGGTTTCAACCGGTTCGCAAGGTCCGATTCGGAAAGAGATGTAATATACTGCCCGTTCATCCACTCTAATTTTCTTTCATCGAATACGGCGGATTTTTTTGAGGTATCTTCCAATTTGAATTTCCCGATTGCTTCATCCATTCCGATAATTTCCCGGTCGTCACCGGGAGACCATCCGAGCAGCAACAAAAAATTCAGAATCGTTTCCGGCAGATAACCCCGCTCACGGTATACTTCTACAGAAACAGCGCCGTGCCGTTTACTGAGACGCCCCTTATCATGCCCGAGGATCATCGGCATGTGAGCAAAAACCGGGACTTTCCAGCCAAGCGAATTAAAAAGAATGATCTGTTTGGGCGTATTGGAAAGATGGTCGTCCCCGCGGATAACGTGCGAAATTTCCATAGCGTGATCGTCGACAACAACAGCAAGCTGGTAAGTAGGCGTTCCGTCTCTGCGCATGAGGATAAAATCGTCTATCTCCGAATTCTGAAAAACCGTTCTGCCGTGAATCACATCTTCAAACACTGTTTCACCTTCAGGAACCCTGCATCTGACAGCATATAACTCGCCGGATTCTTCTTTCCCGCTTACCTCTTCCGGCGTCAAATCCCTGCATGTACCGTCATAAAAGTACCGTATCTTCTTTTTCTGCGCATCCATCCTCTTGAGGTCGAGCATATCGGGGGTGCAAAAACATTTGTAAGCAGAGCCGGACCTCAAAAGCGTTTCGGCAGTTCCCTTATGACTGCCGCTGTTTTCAGATTGAATAAACATTTCTTCCTGCCACTCAAGATTGAGCCATCGCAGGGAATTAAGAATGGAATCGAGATATTCGCGGGATGAGCGCTCCTTATCGGTATCTTCGATTCTCAACAAGAACTTACCGTTATTCCGCTGTGCGAAAATCCAATTAAACATGGCTGTCCTTGTACTTCCGATATGAAGAAAACCCGTAGGGCTTGGAGCAAAACGGACGCGGATAGATTCGGTAGTCATCGGGATATGATTTCAGGCAAAAGGTTTAAAACAGTGAGATTAATATGAAATGTGTTGACTTTGCAATTAGTGATTCCTTTCCGCCGGTATCCTGGCGAAAACGTTTCGAATTGGGAAAGTATCGCTTTAAGCATTAGTTTTATGTTTAATCGAATTCGATTTTTGCAAAACTTCATCTTTTATTCTGAGCAAATAATCAAAAGCGGCGTCATGATCATAAGGAATATCCCCGTCAAGTATCGCTTCTTCGATCATAGTTTTCAGCTTACCAACCATTGGCGAAGAACCTAAATTGCAAACTTTCATTATCTCGTTTCCATCGACCGGCGATTGAAACGTTCTTAACGAATCGATTTCCTCAACTTCTTGTATTCTTTTTTCCACCAGGTCAAAATTTTTCAGGTGTTTCTTTACTCTTTTGGGATTGCCCGAAGTAATATCCGCCCTGCATAAAGTCAACAAATCATCCAAATCCTCTCCAGCCGAGACAATGAGCCTGCGGATAGCGCTCTCCGTCACTCCTTCATCCGATAGGCTAATCGGGCGCAGGTGCAGGCGGATGAGTTTTTGAAGATACGGAATATAGTCCTTTGGTAATTTCAACTGCCGGATTATCGGAACAATCATCTTCGCACCGAGTGCATCGTGCCCGTGAAATGTCCAGCCAATGTTTTCTACAAACCTCTTTGTTCTCGGTTTCGCAATATCATGGTACAGCGCCGCCAACCTGAGAACGAGTTTATCGGAGACTTTAGCGGTATTGTCAACGACTTTTATGGTATGAAACCAGACGTCCTTATGGTGATACATTCCCCGTTGTTCCACTCCAATCAAATTATGAAGATCAGGAAACAGTATCTTGAGCATTCCCGTTTTGCGCAGCAGATCCAAACCGATAGAGGGTTTGGGAGATTGCATTATTTTGATAAATTCATCGGTTATCCGTTCTTGCGAAACGATCTTCACCCTGAGACATTTTGATTTTATAGCCTCAATCAGAACATTGTCTATTTTGAAATTGTAACGAGCCACAAATCTGACAGCGCGAAGCATTCTTAACGGATCATCTTCAAACGTTTTCAACGGATCGAGTGGAGTTCTCAGAATCCTGTTTTCAAGATCTTTTTGTCCGTTGAACATATCCGTCAATTCACCCAAACCATCACTTGTCAGTCTTTTTGCGAGAGTATTAATGGTAAAATCCCTTCTTTCAAGGTCGGTTTTAAGGTTTCCCTTTTTGACAATCGGGTTTCTCGAGTCACGATTATATTTTTCTGACCTCGCTTGCACAAATTCAAGTTTATAATTCTTTAATCGGATCATGCACGTTCCGAACTTCTGATAGCAGACTATGTTCTTTACACCGAGTTCCTTCGCAACTTCCCGGGCAAATCCGACTCCGTCATTTATTACCGTAAAATCAAGGTCTTTCACCTCGATACCAAGCAAATTATCTCTAAGATATCCGCCAACAACATATACTTCTTTACCCAGCTTATCAGCCTGGTCGCCGATAAACTCTAATAATTGGTCGGTATTTTTGAATTCCTTTGTCATAAGTCAAAAATTTATCAAATATGCCGAGACATATCGCTGTCGCTTATCATTGAGCCGTTATCGTTTTTAATGAAAGACTGGAATTGTAAAAACTTTTTAGACTGGGAGTATGCGCGGGCAGAAAAAACAGGCTATATTTCCTGTGTTTTCCATTTTCCGGTTCTGAAGCGGACAAAATTAAACAAAAATCGAGAAAACTCGTCGAATCCATGCACCCCCCAAATTCCTACCAACGTAAAATTAAATATAAACACCACTGCATATGAGGCAGTCACTTCAAAAACGAGTACACTTGCAATAGTCACCCACATAATCCATTTTAACTCGCCTGCCCCCCTGAGGTTTCCCATCAGTACAGTATTGAGCGCTTTTGGTATCTGCACCAAAGCAAATACAAATATTACTTTCAATCCGAGATCAAGGACCTCCTGGTCCTTGGTAAAAATTTGCAGAATCTCCAGTGAAAACGAATATACAAACCATACTATCAAGAGAACAGCAAAAAGTATTAACCCGGATGCTATATATCCTGTCCTTTCCGCTTGACGATGGTCGTCTGCCCCGACATTTTTCCCGACGAGAGTCATTGAACCAAGACTGAATCCCTGGTATATCATTGACATTACCGCTTGAAGAAGCAAAAGAAGCTGGTGTGTAGTAAGAACCACAAGCCCAAGACGCGCTGCATATCCCGATACTATTAATTGCCCCGAATACCAGGTCAACTGCTCAACAGTGGACGGAAAACCGATTTTAAACAATTTTTTTACGCTTCCCCAATTCGGCGTCGTCATTTCCCGCATTGATAGAAATAGTTTTGCCCTTCTGCTTCTTACCAGGTATGCGGTGATGATAAATCCGACCGTAAATGCAATGCCCTTCGACATAGCAAGACCGACCACTTCCAGCCTGGGAAAGCCGAATTCTCCAAATGCAAGCAGAGGCGCTAAAAGTACATTTACGCCGATAATAATCAGGTTTATCAGAAGGGAAAAATGGGAATCTCCGGTGCTTCTTATTATACCCAGGGCAATATAGCAAACGATAACGATCGGTGCAAATAGCGCTATTGTCTGGAGATACTGAATTCCATATACCTTCCCTACCGGTTCGCTTTCATTGATTATCTTAAATATCCAGGGCGCTCCAACATACCATACGATGCCGATAATCACAGATAACACGGCGCCGAGCATCATAGCCTGACCGAAAATATGATTAGCCTTCCAGGATTCACCCGCGCCGAGATGCCTGTTGATTATCAGCGAACTACCGATAACAAAAGTCAATACAACGGTCAGGGTTACGACTATAAATTGGAACGCAAGCCCGGCGCCCCCAAGTGCGGCATAACTTATTTGACCTAACAGGAATGCCTCATAAATCCATACCATAGGCTGCCCGGTCAGGTCTATTACCGCGGGAATAGAGGTCTTTAGAAGTTCTTTTAGTGTCCCTTTATGTTTTTGGTTGTGCCCAGCCATATAAATATCAAAATCGCCTTATCATATATTTAAAGCAAACCGACTCGAAATCAATCGTAATACTCCAAACCAAGGTGTGTAATCGGTTCTTCTCCTTTCAGATGCCTGAGTGTATTTTTGAGCTTCATCAATTGTATAAATAGGTCGTGCTCCGGGTAGAGACCTTCCGCACACATAGGACTCTTAAAATAAAATGACAACCATTCCTGTATCCCCTTCATTTTGCATCGTTTGGCAAGATCAAGAAAGAGCGCAAGATCTAAAACTATGGGCGCCGCAAGTATACTGTCTCTACAGAGAAAATTTATCTTTATCTGCATATCGTACCCAAGCCAGCCGAAGATATCAATATTGTCCCACCCCTCTTTGTTGTCCCGCCTCGGCGGATAATAGTTGATCCTGACTACATGTGTTATATCTCCATACAGCTCGGGGTACTTTTCCGGTTGCAAAATATGTTCAAGCACAGACAGCTTACTTTCTTCTTTTGTTTTGAATGCTTCTGGATCGTCAAGCACTTCGCCGTCGCGGTTTCCCAGAATATTTGTTGAGAACCAACCGTTAAGACCAAGCATTCTTGCTTTTAGTCCCGGCGCAATAATTGTTTTCATTAATGTCTGCCCGGTTTTAAAATCTTTACCACATATAGGCGCCTCTTTTTCAATTGCTAAGTCCAATAGCGCAGGCACGTCGACGGTCAGATTCGGCGCACCGTTTGCAAATGGAATTCCTTCTGATATCGCCGCATAGGCATATATCATGCTTGGCGATATATCGGGAGAGTTATTTTTTAATCCTTTCTCAAATGCCTCTATCGATTCGTGCACTGCGCTTTTTTTCATAAAAATTTCGGTACTGGCACACCATATCATAACCATCCTGTCAACATTGTTTTCTTTTTTGAAATTCCTGCAGTCTTCAATTAATTCCATTGCAAGGTCGTATTTGTTTTTTGCGGTTTTTATATTTGTTCCGCTGAGTTTTTTAACGAATTTATTCTCGAATACCGCCGTCATTGGGGTAATTGACTCCATTTGTGTTTTAATCTGGTCAATAAGCTTTTCTTCGAGAACCCCGGCATTCTTTGCAGAAAGATAAGAGTTATCGGTAAATATATCCCAACTTCCGAAGACAATATCTTCAAGGTTGGCAAGTGGAACGAAATCCTTGATTGCAGGAACATTGTTATCGGTCCTTTTACCAATTCTAATCGTACCCATTTGTGTTAACGATCCGACTGGAGCGGCAATACCCTTCAATACGGCAAAAACTCCGGCAATAAACGTGGTGCTGACTGCGCCCAGACCCGGCATTAAAATTCCAAGTTTTCCTTTTGTTGTTTCT
>JADFON010000130.1 GCA_022562855.1 Candidatus Zhuqueibacterota bacterium
GGCAGTAGTAATCGCTCTTGCAAGATATTTATCACAATGCAAGATACAGAATAATAAACTTGTTGACCTTTTGATTGTGTTTGCGTTGGTTGCCGTTCCGGTTTTTTTGATCAAAGAGCAACCGGACCTGGGAACTAGTTTAGTCTACTTGTCGATTATTATTCCGATACTCTATTGGGCTGGAATCCAGCCTTTTACATTATTTGTTATTTTATCGCCTTTTTTGAGCGTCGTTACATCGTTCCAGTTTATATACTTTTTGATATGGATGCTTGTAATAATCGGTGTATTATATCTATCACAAAAGAGGTTGATTGTAATTATCGGTCTGTTTTTGATTAACATTGCAGTAGGTTTGGTCACTCCCGAGTTGTGGAACAATCTAAAGCCGTATCAGCAGCAGAGAATAATAATTCTTATCGATCCACAGCAAGATGCACGCGGAACCGGTTACCAGGTAATTCAATCGATGAACGCTATCGGTTCCGGGGGGATTTCCGGTAAAGGTTTTTTAAAAGGGACGCAGACTCAGCTTAAATTTTTACCCGAACAAAGTACAGATTTCATATTTTCAGTACTTGGAGAAGAATTTGGGTTTATCGGGATAATGACAGTCCTATTGCTGTATTTTTTACTTATTAGCAGGATGATTTATATAGCCGTAAATGCGAAAAATAAGTTTAAAAGCCTGGTCGTGATGGGTTTTGCATCTATAATTCTGTTTCATATTTTTGTTAATACCGGCATGACGGTCAATTTAATGCCGGTTACAGGACTTCCTCTTCCATTTCTTAGTTACGGAGGGTCCTTTCTTGTTACGCTGCTCATGATGATCGGGATAACACTGAACATTGCATACAAACGAACGTCTTCTTATTGATTTAACTGTAATGATTTACCAATGTGTTGACACTATTACTAACCACGTGAGTGGTCACTACGTGATAAGAAAGCAGAGATTGCCAACGTGGCGAGCGTAGCCTCCAAAAAAAGGGAGCCGCGTCAGCGGCAGGTCCAACTATTGGGCAGGTAGGCTGAGAAATCTTTAAACAAAAAGTACATAAAAGTGTCAACACAGTAGATAAAATACTATAATTTAACTATTCGGTAAGGTGTCTTAATAAATGACTGGTCAACATAATGTATCCTGTTCTTTTTAAAATTGGTTGGTTTGAAGCGCATTCCTATGGTCTTCTTCTGATGGGGTCGTTTCTTGCCGGGATATATCTCGGTGTTTGGAGAGCGAAAAAGACTCATGTCGACCCTAACCAAATAATAGATATATCCATAATTCTCATTATATCAGGAATAGTAGGCTCACGTGGATTGTATGTACTTTTTCACCTTGAAGAGTTTCGGGGGCAATGGCTGAATGTTATAAATCCTTTTCAAAGCGACGGGTCTATTGGCATAGCCGGTTTGACGGTATTAGGTGGTATTATACTGTCAATATTCAACAGTATTATTTATCTCCGTTATAAAAAAATACCCCTGTTACCCATTTTCAATATAATGGCTCCATCGTTGGCGCTTGGATTTGTATTTACCAGGATCGGATGTTATTTGCACGGCTGCTGTTATGGCACACCCGCTTCGATTGGATGGAGTGTTGTATTTCCTGCCAACAGCCCCGCCGGTTTTCAGTATCCGGGTCAACAGTTGCATCCGGCTCAGATCTATGCATCGTTTGCAGGTGCAATTAATTTCACATTACTTATCCTTAGTGAAAAAATAACGTTCTTTAAGGATAAGACATTTTTCTCATTTTTGATTTTATACGGCATTTCGAGATTTATTGTAGATATATTCCGTTATTATGAGGAAAGCATGGTAATATTAAATATATCCGGTCAAAGCTATTCGCTTAACCAGGGAATCAGCATATTGCTCGTTGTCGGTGGAGCTGTCGGTATTTATATTTTCAGTAAAAAACCCGAACAAATAAGGAATAAATGAGTTATATTAGTGTGGAATAATGTAACTCAACAGGAGGGTTTCGATAATGCGGTATAGAATATCGTCAAATATCTCCGTTTTTTTTGTAATTGTTCTTATTGCTTCGCTGCAATGTGCATTTAGTCAAAGAGGGAGTGGAGAGGTGACCGACACTCAAAAAGAGGAAGACCTCATTGAACTGCTGAATGCTCAACAAACCCAAACGTCTGAAAATCCGGTATCTCCTGAAATTCAACAATTAAGACAAAGAATTACTGATCTCGAAAGAAGCAATACTACTTTCCAGGGCGAAGTAAACACATTAAAATCGGATATCGTGATCAAGGATGAAAAAATCCGCCAGTTAGAAATCGTTACAAGTTCCAGCGCCGCTTCAACGGAACAACAGGAGAGCCGAGAAGAACAGAGGATGCCCGTTGCAAGGACTACTCCGTCTTCTACAATGTCGCCTTACAATTCCCAATATTCCGAAGCGAGGGTGATGTTCGAGAACAGTAAATATGATGATGCTATTAAAATGTTTGGGATGTTATTGGAAGAAAACAGGTCAAATGCGCTCGCTGATAACTGCCAGTACTGGATAGGTGAATCGTATTTTGCAAAAAAAGATTATAAGCAGGCGATTATAGCATTCGAAAAGGTGTTTAATTTTCTGAACTCCAACAAAGATGCAGACGCGCAATTCAAACTCGGTTATTCTTATTTCCAGATGGGCAGCATGGAAGAAGCAAAAAGAGAATTTATGAAACTTAAATCAAACTATCCGAAGAGCGATTATATTGTGAGAGCAGATTCATTCCTGCAAAAGATAGGCTGAAATATAATTTTAAGAAGTTGAATTTTAAAAAAACGGGAACCAAGGTTCCCGTTTTTTATTGCCCATTTTCTTCAAATCAAAAAATAATTTAAAAAAATGTTAAAGTTAATTTAGGTGTTGCCGATAACTTGAATAAGCGACGTACACTCAAATATCGAAAACACAACTTATTTGGCAATAAGTACACTAATTTTCCTTTTTAAGGAGGTTAAGAATGGCAATAGGCGACTCCACCCGTATTAATACCAATATTGCTGCATTCAATGCCCTGAACGCGCTTAAATCCGTCAACCGAAGTTTGGAAATCAGCCAATTACGGCTTGCCACAGGCAGGCGGATTAACGAAGTGTCTGATGATCCCGCAGGTTTTACAATTTCAAGAAGACTTGAAGCAAGAGCCAGGGGAATTTCGGTTGCTATAGATAATGTAGGAACAGCTAAGAACGTTCTGTCAATTGCCGAAGGGGGATTGCTCAATATTAGTGATATCCTTATAACGATAAAAGAAAAAGTAACCCAGGCAGCGAGCGACACACTGGGATCGGCGGAAAGAAATGCAATAAAAATCGAAATCGATCAACTTACGGATGAGATCAATAATATTGTCAGCGAAACGACCTTTAACGATATTGCTCTAATTGACGGAACATATTCGAATATCTCTTTTCAGACCGGAGAAGGTACTACTAATACCCTTACCGTTAATTTTACGACCGTTGCCGATACTACCGGATTGTCGATTACGTCCGCAAATTTATCTTCGAGAGTGTTTACTGCATCCGGTGCAAGCATAGCGCTTAGCAATGTTAACGCTGCAATTGAGACTATTTCGGCAGCCTTACAGGAGGTTGGCGCAATTTCTTCGCGTCTTACAACCAAAGAATCCACTCTCGGAATAGCGCTGATCAATACGGAAGCAACAAGAAGCAGAATTCTCGATGTAGACATAGCTTCAGAACAACTTAGGGCTACAAGAAGCTTGATCTTACAGCAGACTGCAACAGCGCAATTAGCGCAGGCAAATATTACTCCGCAAAACGTGCTCGCGTTATTTAGGTAACAATTTTCGAGTCGTTAGCTTTGTTGTGTTATAAACAAATACGGGTGAAGGCAGCTTTTCTAAAAAGCTGCCTTTTTTTGTTTCCCTTGTTACCAACATATTACTTGACATAATATAAAAGATTTTATACTTTTTTAATCTTAACCTTTTGTTCAATTTATTAATCATCAATTCCGAAACTTATGTCCGAAGCGATTGAAAAAGACAAGATTTTTCTGGAAATTCGTCAGACTATAAAGTTCCTGTTGCGTGAGCGGGACCAGGGCAAAGACAATTTCGAGATTTCGGATTTTTTTAAGCCGGATCTTGAAACCGAAATATTGAATAATTTTGATAATGCAATCAGCAGAAAAGAATATGAGGAAACGGTACTTGCTCTTTTTGGGGCACAAGGAAGGAGAAGAAATATAACCATCGGAGCAGTGAGGAAAGAGGTTAATAAACTTATTCGGCAATACAGGATGCGATCGAAGAAGCAAATCCTTCAAAAATTAATCGTTCAATTTCAGCCGGTGCCATCAGATGTGCAATTACTAAAAGATTATGTTGCGGAGAGCTATAATAGAGCGATGAAGGAACCTCTCAAATTGAAAATCGCCTCCTATGTAAAAGAAGGCACAACAAATCTTCGTAATGTTATGAGCATATTAAGGAGAGAGAAATACGATATCGATCAAAGATTTGTAAAGGAAATACTCGAAAAGATAATCAAAGACGTTGAGAGAGTAAGAAAAAGATTACAAAGAGGGAAAACCAGCAGATCCTCGGTCAAAAAGTTTGCGACGGTAAAACCTGCTGTGGCTTCAATAAAGAGACTTCGCGACCAGATGCAAAAATCTCTTATCCGTAAAACAAAAAATAAGAAGTCGCGCTTTATCCGGGAAAAATGCCCCAAATTCCGTTTCGAATTGACAGAAAATATTGTTGAAGATAATATCCGAACGCTCATTTATTCCGGTAAAAAGGGTACGTCGGAGATAAGTGTAAGAACTTCTCTTGATAAGGACAAAATTACCGATGTTGAAATACTGTGCCTGAAGAAAGGTAACAAAAAGCCTTCTGTCTTTAGTGTCGAGGAATTTTTAATGGCGATAGAGAAAAATCAAAAAGACGTTTTTTTACAGCATTGGCTGAAAAGCGCAAATAAGCAGGTCAAATTTACTAACGTGCAGGAATTGATCTGGTATCTGCAGAGCATCCTTAATGAGAGGTTTAACCTTCCTGAAGGTGTTGCGAATTATTTAGACAAGAGATTTGTTCAGCACCTGATAGAACTGGACCTGAACTTAACTAAATATGTTATTGAAAAGGCGCTTGAAAATGTTTAATCGAATTAAATTAATTCCTCTACTCGGATATTTATGGAGTAATTGCGCCTTTATAATTTTGTCGTCAAATATAGTATTGGGACAACAAGAAGAAGCCAAAGTTGTTGGATCAACCTCACTTGCAATAATCGATCTCCCTGTTGCCGGTATTTTGAACCATGGCGACTACGCGATGGGTTTAAGAATTTATCCGAAAGGAGGCGTTCTCGGAGACTTCTCGGTTGGTGTTTTTAACCGGTTCCTGGCGGTGTTGTACTATGGTGGAGAGAACGTGATTGGAGAAGGCGACGTAAATTGGAACCCTCATCTGGGGCTGGATGTCCGGTTAAGAATTATCGAGGAGAATTTCATATTACCCGTCATAGTGGTGGGAATCAACACTCAGGGTTTCGGTGGTTTCAAAGACAAAACCGATCGTTATACTATAAAATCAAGAGGGATTTATGTTGTGAGCAGCCGGAATTATGTTACGATATTGGGGGATATAGGAATTCATGCCGGCACAAATTTCAGCTTTGAAAGAGATGACAATGACAAAGACCTTAATTTCTTTGGCGGTACAAACGTTTCAATAAAAAACAGGGCGGAAATATTGTTAGAATACGACCTGGCGATTAACGATAATGAGGATCAATCCGAGGGAGCGAATAACGGTTACCTCAACGCAGGAATTCGTTTTATTATTTCAAATAATTTCCGTTTGACGTTTCATTTTAAGAATTTGTTTGAAAATACACAATCGAGGAAGGATTTTGGCAGGGAAATTAGAATTGAATACCGAAACAGCTTTATTAGCACGA
>JADFON010000131.1 GCA_022562855.1 Candidatus Zhuqueibacterota bacterium
GTTGTATTAGCGCTACCCATGTAAGTAACGTTCTTATCTTCAATAGCCAATCTTATTAATACATAATATTTGATCTCGTGATCCTTGATTTCAAATACTTCCGGCGGTAATAAATATTTTTTCCGAATTTGTCTGTGCATAGTTTTATATATCCATCCTGAAGCTGAACCAAAAGGTATATCGTTCTCTAATTTTCCTTCGATTGCCGGACTGACGATCCCCACTAACTTACCTTTAAAACCTTCAAGTCTGGTATTATATTGAACATACGAAAATATTCTTTGACTTTTTCTCAATCCATTGATGGTTTCTCTCAGATAAGGAATAAACTTTGGATTTCCGGTCGTACCACTTGTTAAATTATAAATGACCGGTTTTTCATAGTTGATTACAAAATCGCCCGTTTTCATTTGTTTTTCAAAGTATGGTCGGAGGTCTTCAAAATCGTGAACAGGGACTAATTCCTTAAAATCATCATATGTTTTGATCTTTTCAAACGAATGTTCTTTCCCAAATTCTGTATTTTTATTTTTCGCAATGATCTTTCTTAAAACCTCATCCTGGATTGTTTTCGGATCTTTTGTTTTATTTAAAAACGATTTATAACTTGTATTTTTAATATATTTCATTCTCAAACTGATAAATAAATTTCTCAAAATGTCAGATAAATTCAAGTTAGGCAGACTCTTCTTATCTATCGCCCCTATAAATGGTGTTTTCATTTGAGAATTAAAATCCAATGGGTAATCTTTATTAACTAATCCGAGTTGTTCTACCAATCTATTATTTGGAAAAAAAAATGTCCCAAACAATATATCCCATATTATGATGTTATTCCCATAATTTGAGTTTGATTCGCTGGATGCACGAGAGTGATGCCACCTATGCACCTCGGCGCTGCTTATGATATAGTTCAGGAATCCGAACTTCAGTTCTATGTTACAATGTTGAAAAAACCCGTTAACGGCATAAAACACAAAGTAAAGAGCTAATACCTCCGGTTTGATTCCAATAATTATGAATGGAAGCGCATCAAACAAGAATTGAAGTCCCTTGTCAAAAGGATGAAATCTTCCAACATTCAACCAATACAACTTTTTAGGTGAATGGTGAACTGCATGAAGTTTCCAAAGTGGTTTTGTTTCGTGCAAAACCCTGTGAAGCCAATATCTGAAAAAATCTGCTATGAGGATCATTAAAATTGCTTGAACACCGATATTTATATCATGTGGCCAATAATTTTGAAATTTTAATCCCGAACTGGCGGCAAAATTAATTAAAAGAATTGAAAAGAAAAATGTTAATGCTCGTGGAATTACCATTTGAACGAAAAGCATAAACAGCAGATCATTTTTTACATCGTTTTTGTTAGCGGTCCATTTTTCTTCGTGAGGATGGAATAATTCAAGAAAGGTTACGAAACCGGCGCCTATTAATACGGGAATATAGGTATAAATAAAAACGGAAATCCCGGAGTTTTTCAAAACAAGAAACAACGCTATACAAGATGCCATTACTACGGGATATGCTGACCATGACAAGGAATTTCTTAATACCGTAGAATTCATTTATTGTTCGTTGTCTTTCACATATACAAAGCCACATAATATCAAATATGAGGCTAAAACAAAATGAAAACTTGTTGTAAGATAATTTACAAAGAATCTTGCTTCGCTAAGACCCATTAAACCAATTATTAATCGCCCGATCATCATTATAAAGTAAATCGTACCAATAATAATAATAATTTTTCCCCTCTTGATATTTTGAAGTATATCATTTTTTCCAAATTTAATTGAAAATCTGAACATAGCAAGGATAATAATTAATTGCAATACTAATAGTAATTCATACGGCATTGAACCGCTGTGCCATGATTCAAAGGGCGGCAAAAATGAAAGCTCTTTAAATTTTGTGGTGATTTGTGCAAACACTCTAAAACAAAACAATGAAATTAAAATCCATTGAACTATTAAGATAGATTTTTTATTCATGATTTTCAATCCGTCAATCAGTGAACACCTTACCTATTTTTTGAATACTTTTATTTTTCTTCAGTAATTATAATTTTCTCAACGATCTCAGCCGCACATTCCCCAGGAATATACGATGGATTTTAGAAAAAGATTTAACTTTCTTATTTACGATCAGGCAGTTGATGCTTCTTTGGCTGGTTTGTTTTTTGGGGATTTGGTGAGTGTGGTCCAGTTCTTTTTCAGGTCCCTGATAAAATCTTTCTGGTCGTGGATTATCTGCGCGGTGGAGCCTTCTTTGAGGTTTAGGATGGTGTCGGTGATGGAGAAGAATTTTTCGAGTACCGGGTGGTCGGAGTTGAAAACGACATACGGCATACCGTAATTCGAGATATTCCTCAGCGCTTTTTCTTCCGGGATGTTGCCGAGATAGGTGAGGTCCATGGAAAAAGATTTGGACACGCGCCGGACAAGGTCTTCTGCTATAGCGCCGGCTTCTTCTTCATCGGCTTTATTGATGATCAAACCGAACAGCGATGTTTTCAGCAGATCTTTAAGACTGCAGGCGTATGAATCGAATTGATGGATGGTTTTTTCTATGGTAGTATACGTGCGGTACATACTGCTATTTCCGGATAACGACTTTTTACGATTTGACTGAGCTTCTTGCGGACTATTTTTCCCATTCCCGCTGAACAATAACTCGAAAACTCTTTGCTTGATAGCCGGTAATTCTTCTTTTATGTGCTCTATTGTCAGGTTTCCGTTTGCGGTTTCCGGTATATCAAGTTCATGCATAAAAGGAAGGACAGTCTCGCCGTAGAAATCTTTGATCTTGTCAAATGTATTTTTCGATTTATCGATGTTTTTCAATTCTTCGAGCATGTTCTCAATCGTGTACCCCGTCCGGTGACAATTCCGGAATTTCTCAGCGGCGTCTAAGGCTTTGCCCGAAGATTTGAATCTCTTTTTCATCGGGAAATACAGCAGGCTGAGAATGAGGTTAAACACCGCCTCTACCGACGCCCTGTCGGGATTGATGACATATACTTTGCTCTTGATGCTGCTCAGAAAATCGAGAGTGTCTTTATCCGAACCCCCGCCAAAATCCGCAAGTTTCACGTGGGCGTCCGAATTATGCAGCATATACAATATCTCATTCTTCTTCCGGTAATACATCGAATTTGATTTCCGCACCGGGCTGGATGAAATGAAATTGAGACTTTCCAATGGCGTAATCTGCCGCAAGAGGTCCCATTTGAATGTATCAGGATCTTGATAGAAAATATCTTCAAGATAATGTTGAGGTTCGATTCCAAGCAAGAGCCGCTGGTCGGGTTTTCCGAAATCGAGATCGATGAGTTCGACAAGCTGGGGTTCGCTTTCCTGATGATTCCCAATATACCGGGTGATGAGCGAAACGATGACGGCGATATTGTTTACCACAAGAGTTTTACCGGTTCCGCCTTTTGTCGAAGCAAACGCGATAAGATCGATTCCCCGGTTCGTGTTCATTCCATCAAGAAATTCCTGGAAAATGGTATCCCTGGCTTTCACATTGGGACCGTTTTTCGTTGCAGGACTCTGACGGTCATATTTTTTTTTACTGAAATATTCGTTTCGTTCGCCTTCGGATTTTATTTCACTTCGAATCGTTAGAAACTGGATGGCTTTTTCCCGGTCTACGCTTTTGAGTTGCATTACAAGGTCGATAACATCGCCGCAAACATCCGGGCAGACCCAGCATTTAAACGTATTACGCATTACATTGAACGTTAACGATGGAGCGCCGTTCTGCTCGACATGGTTTTCCAGCTTTATGCACGGAATGACGTTTTTGCTGACGATTAAACCGAATTCGCGCGCCACATCGATAATGCTGGTTGTCTTGAGGATTTTATCTACATCGAAGGCGCTGCCGGGATTGGGGATAATTTTACCCATAAGAGAAGTACGTTTGTGAGGTGATTTGAAGCTATAGGAAAATATAAAAAAAAAGATAAGTCTTGTCAAGTGTTATTTATTGCAGAATAAGCATTTCGGGGGTTTTTCTCAACTGTTGTTTTAGGAGTTTCCATCTCCACGTGTGAAATTGTAACAAGTTATACAATACAATATCCCGCTAAGCGGGACCGTATCCGCCTCCCCCCGGTGTTCTCAAGGTAAATACATCCCCCTTCTTAACGGATATATTGAATTTGGACGGGAGTTTGATCTTTTTCCCATTTTTTATAATGAAATTTTCACCGGTTTTACCGGAAGAACCTCCGTGAAGTCCGTATGGGGCATGCTTTCTGCGGTCGGAGAGAAGGCAGAGATTCGATTCGGTAAGGAATTCAAAACTTTTTTCGGTTCCGTCACCCCCTTTAAATTTACCTTTGCCTCCGGATCCTCTTCTGAAACCATATTTTTTCAGTCTTACCGGGAGTTGGTTTTCGAGCACTTCAACCGGCGAATTCATCGAATTTGTCATATGTGTATGAATCCCGTCAATCCCGTCTCTGTCGGGTCGGGCGCCCATCCCGCATGCTACCGTTTCATAATAAGCGAACGGCTCCCCGGTGTCCGGGTGAATACCGCCAAATGTCATATTATTCATTGTGCCGCCCGAAGCCGCAGGGATCCTATCCGGCATCGCTCCGGAAAGTGCGCCGTAAAGAACGTCAACTATTCTTTGAGAAGTTTCCACATTTCCGCCCGCTACCGCCGCCGGTCTCACGGCATTGACGATCAATCCTTCAGGGGCGATAACCTTTAACGGAACCATACAGCCGTAATTGGATGGGATGGAATAATTGACCAGGGTTCTGAATACATAGAATACTGCTGACAGCGTAATTGCGTATACAGCATTAATCGGTCCCAGTGTTTGTGGGCCGCTTTCAGAAAAATCTATAACGGCATTTGTCCCATTTACCGTAATGGTAACGGCTATCTTCACGGGATTATCTGAGAAACCGTCATCATCCATATAATCGGTAAACGAATAAGTCCCGTTTGGAATCCCCTTAATAAGAGCGCGGACCATCCTCTCCGAATAATCCTGCAGCTCCTCCATATACCTGAAGACTTCAGCCTTGCCATTTTCTTTTACAATATCGAGAAGACGCATTTCGCCGACTCGTGCCGCCATATATTGCGCAAGCAGGTCGCCTTCGCGTTCATCGGGAGTACGGACATTCGCCAGCAGGACTTTCATAAATGATCGATCGATTTTGAAATTCTCTTCAAACTTGACCGGGGGAATTATAAAACCTTCCTGGTAGATTTCACGCGAAAGGGGCATCGAACCCGGAGTCATCCCGCCAATGTCCGAATGGTGAGCGCGGTTAGCCGTATAAAACGAAGGTGTGCGTTCTTTTGCCAGGAATACCGGACGGACAAGCGTTATATCCGGCAGATGCGTGCCGCCGTTAAACGGGTCGTTCAAAATCACCGTATCGCCCCTGTTCATCGTAACGTTCTTGATGGCGCTTTCCACAGACAAGGGCATAGAGCCGAGATGGACCGGCATATGTTCTCCCTGGGCAATCATCTTTCCGGCGCCGTCGAAGACCGCACATGAAAAATCAACACGCTCCTTTATATTCGGCGAAAACGAAGTTCTCTGAAGAGCGGCGCCCATCTCCTCCGCCACCGAAAAAAAACGGTTCTTGTAGATTTCCAGTTTTATCGGATCAAATTTTTTTGTCTGTTTTTTCATGATGATAAATCAACTCTTGTAAATTTTGAAATAGATTTCGAAACCCCGGAATAAAGGCGCCACATAGTGGCGGGCAGGCTAAGTTTGTAGGCGCAACAAAATCTGAAATTGTAATTTTTCTTTGCAAAGTTTGTAAACTCGTACCTATTCAGTTGGTAATTTGCAATTAAATTCCCGATGGTTTTTTTAGATTTATTCACTGTTATCGGGATATTTTAATATCACAGAATCTTCACTAAAAT
>JADFON010000132.1 GCA_022562855.1 Candidatus Zhuqueibacterota bacterium
ATCAATTATAAAATCTAAACTTTTTGAGTTGCTTATAATATGATCTGCATTACTACTTTTTGTAATAGCAATAACATTTTCATGCCTTACAATCCAATTTAATATTATTTGTTGTATAGTTTTATTGTTGTGGGTTTTAATGCCGATACGGCTCGGGCGTTTTCCGATGCTGTTTCTTTTACGTCCGATTCTCTGCCTGTGCTTTATGATTTGACGGTTGTTTCTAATCTTCCGGGTGAGACGATTTTGTCGGTGATCGATTCTTCGGGTAGTAAGAATCTGCGGTTGGTGTTTTATGATTCTCTCGGGGTTCTTTCGAATGATACGGTTAGTTTTGACGGGGTGAATCCGGTTACGGTTTATGATACGGTGAATACGTCTAATTTTCCCGATTCTTTGGTTGCTTTTATGGTTTTACTGCTTAATTCTCAGGGCGATTCGGTTGTGCTGGATTCGGTGCGTCAACAGTATCTGCAGGTTGCTTTTCCTCTTGCGGTTATTGCGAGCGATACTTCGGATTCTACTATTCAGTTTTATTTCGACGCTGCGGATATTAATCCCGACCGGGTTTTTTATCAGTTGTACGATAGTTCGCTGTCTGTTTTTGTGAATATTGCGGGTGATACTTCGGGTACGGACAGCGTCTGGGCGATCAAGTCGTCGTGGGATACTTTGACGTTGAATGTTGGGGTGAATACGGAGCATCGGTTGTTCTTGAAGGGGCGTAATTCCGATTCTGTGGCTACGGTTTTTTCGCTGTCGGATTCGTTGTGGTCGTGGGCGCAAATACCGGATATGGTAAGTGCCTTTCCGCACAGCCGGGACTCCATACTGATAGTAATTGATCCAAAAGAAAACCCGTCGTATACATATTTCGCTATCGAGGATTCCGTTACAGGGCTTTTTATCGACAATTCTTCAAATGTCTTGAGGTCTTCCGGTGTAACCGTTGATTCAACCTGGGCATGGGCGGCATACGCCGAATGGGGTGGGGCTGCCGGTTACTTCGTTGTCGTGTCTCCAAATACATCGTTTGTATTTAGAGCGTATGCTAAAGAGGGGATAAAACGGGATTAGAATTATTTTAAATAAAAGCTTCTTATCATTTAGGTTTTAATGAAATATTCTGTGACAAATCAACTAATCATTTGTTAAGTATAATAAATATTATACAAATTTAATGGAGCCCGATTATGGGAATGCGAGGTCCTGGAAAAAGCGCTGCGGCAAAAACCCCGGTTGATTCAATTATAGTTTCGATTCCGGTTGAGTTGCGCGTCAAGAAATGGTTTACCGACATTGAAACAGTCAAAAAGATGTACACCGCTGCATCGAGATCGCTTAGCATTCAAAATGAAGAGGAAATCCTTGTTGGATTCTTCCAAAGCGATCTTGAATTCGGCAACATTATTGAAAATTCTGAACGAATTAAAGTCAGGGAACGCGCACTCGGACCTGATTTAATAACCATAACCGATGGGAATTTTCAATCGTTAAGCAACGATGATATAATAAAAGGAACCGTTGTCGTAACAAATACAAACGAAAACCTGGAATGGGTCGAGGGCGTAGATTATGAAATTGAATATTCCACGGGAAAGATACGCCACCTCTTTACTTCCGGATCCCCGGGTACTGCCAAGGGAGCGGGCGCCGGTTCAGGATCGTCGATAAACACCGCATCCTTTGAGTTAACCGTTCAAAAAAGTGTAACCGTTCATTATCAATATTATTCTACAAAAACCAAGGATTTTGATTACTCGATAAATTATGTCCGGGGAAGCCTGTCCCGTAAGGAAGGAGGAACACTTGTTTCCGGTACTAAAGTTAACATCGATTATCGTGTCCAGGAGTTGATTCAGGATGAAGTAATCGCCTTGTCGATTGATCAGGCTCATGTCTGGATCCTCGACCGGATAGGCGATGAATTGGAAACTTCATCGGATGACAGATTAAAATACGGTGAAGCCTATTTTTCACTTTTTTTGATTTCTAAAATGAGCGCAGCAAACCTCATTTACGAAAAAAGAAACGATGATGTTGAAGAAGCCGCAAAAGAGCTGAGCTTGATATCGGAGGATTACCGGCGTTTGGCGTTGAGTTTCTTACAAAAACATATAAAGTTCCCTGTCGGCAGACGGACAGGGAAAGTATCCAAAAATAAATCCTGGTCTCTTGTCACAAGAAACCCCTTTATATAAGAGGATTACCAATTCAGCATGAAAAAATCGAACGATAAAAACAAAAATTTTACAGAAAAATTATCTTCAAATCAAAAACTATTCATCGAGTATCTTCTCGACACGGAATGCGAAGAATCACCGGACGATTTTGCGATTAGAATCGGCGTACCGAAATCAACGCTCCTGGAATGGAAATCAAATCCCGCAATCGTCCAATCGGTTTATCAGCTTTGTGTTACAAGGAATGGAACGGAAATTCCAAAGGTGCTGAAAATGCTTCGGGAAAAAGCGCTTGAAGACAGGGATATTTCCGCCTGCAAACTTTTTTTCCAGCAGATCGAACGAATATCGGATATACCGGAAGCCGGTTTATCGGTCGATGAGGCGCTTCGGATTGTCAACAAAATAATGGAAGACTCTGAAAACTCAAATTCTTCAAATGTGTAAACCGTATTGAATTATGCTTACATCCAACGACTTATATCATATATCGAAGTGTAGATTCGACCCGTGGTATTTCTTTACCCGGTACGTACGTACGCTGGAAAGGGAATTCGGTGAACGGGCATATCCCGATTACCCATATCTCAAAAATTTGATCAGGCATATCCAAACTGACCGAAGGCTCGTCATTCTGAAATCCCGTCAAATGCTCGTTACCTGGACTGCCGTTGCATTTGCATTATGGGAAGCGATATTCAGGGGAAATACCGATATACTATTTATTTCGAAAAGAGAGGACGATGCGAAAGAGGCTATCAGGAGAATAAAATTCATATATGACCGTCTGCCTGAATTTTTAAAACCCCGTACCGGGGAAAACACAAAGTACGTGCTTGAATTTCCTGCACGTCAATCCCGCCTGATGGCGCTGCCGACACATCCGAATATCGGAAGGACGTATTCGCCAACCCGTATTATCTGGGATGAAATGGCAAGCACGCCATTTGACGATGATATCTTTGCATCACTTCAGCCAAGTCTTGACGGCGGTGGATATTTCGTCGGTATTTCTACGAGCCAGGGTCCTATGACAAAGCATGCCGAACTGTATACCAATGCCGATTCATTAGGATTCAACCGTCTTTCCCTTCATTACAGTAAGCACCCTCATAAAAACGAAGAATGGTGCAAACTTGCCCGGCGGGGAATGAGCGATGAGCGGTGGCAGATGGAGCAGGAAATGTCACTCAGTTTTGGCGGCAACCGCGTATATGGAGCATTTCAAAAACAGACGCATGTGACCGGAGTGCCGCTTCCCTGCCTGAAATATTCATTATACCGCTCTATCGATTTCGGATTTCATACGCCGGTGGTATTGTGGTCACAGGTTAATAATGGCTCGATAACGGTTTTCAGGGAGTGGGTAGGCGAGGATGCGACGATATCCGATATGGTCCGGGCTATCATTGAAATCGACAGAGATCTCGGTTTAACGGAAAATGAATTTACCTACACCTATTGCGATCCTGCCGGGGCATCGCGAACCGACCTTGGCATTTCCTCTTTAGAGCGTCTAAAAGCTGAGTATTTCGAATCGACTTTTTTCGAACTCAAGATACGGTTTCGTCACAGCACCGTTTTAGCAGGTGTCGACTTAATCAGGGAAAAGCTCAGGAATGCGGCAGGCGAAATCAATCTGAAAGTGAGTTCCGGCTGTCCGAGAACAATACTGGATTTTGGCAGATACGTAAAAATGAAGGACAGTGAAGATCCCAAAAAAGACGGGCTTGCAGAACATACTATGGATGCTCTCAGGTATCTCGTTATTAACCTGATGCAAAAACCGAAACCCGCCGGCTCAAGTATTCTGCAGCCGCGTATTTCGGGCGTATTCAAGTAGCATTGTGTCTAAAAACAATAATAATTTTTGGTAATTACCGCCGAACTTATTCGTAACTCGTAATTCGTAATTCGTAATTCGTAATTCGAAAATTGTAACTCCTTACCATCAACCGGGGCAACAAATATGGATTTATTATCACATTTCAGAAAAAGAAAAGGTCTTCCCGAAAAAATTGAAGCGCTGTCAAATCGTGGAATGAACCGCTCGCGGTCTTCATATTTAGATGGATGCAACTGGCATCGGTATGAGTCAAGGCATCAACTGTACAGGTATCTTCGGGACAGGATTCCGATCATTTCTTCCGCGATATGGAACTGGGTGAGACTCTGTAATACGCCTGGCTCATACCTGCTTGTCGGAAACGATAAACACCTGAAAGAAGCAGAACATGTTCTTGATGATTTGCTGACCAGGATGGGTACGGTTGTAGGATCCAAGCGGACAGGTCTGGGAAGGCTTCTCGAATTATTTTTTCAGGAAGTTTTTACCAACGGCAGTTTTTGCGGAAAATTGGTTCCCCTTCCTTCCGGTACAGGGATCGATTTCTTTGAAGATATGGATTCGTCCAGAATCAAATGGGATAAAAAAGGGAAATGGATCCCCTACCTTGAAATGGATGACAGAAAAATCTATCTCGATAATGAAACCTTTTTTCACTATGGACTTGGGTCTGATTGCTTAAATCCAGGTGGAGTTAGTTTTCTCGCTTCAATAGAATTCGTTACGGAAATCGATCAACGTATGGTTGAAGATATGGCGCGCAGCGGACATAACGCCGGAAATCCTCATCTGCATATAAAAATCATTCCACCGGAACGGTTTGACAACGAAAACGACGAAAAATACATAAAAAGAGCCGAAAAATACTTTGACAATACTGTTGACATGTTTAAGGAAATCGACCCCGATGACAATTTATTTACCTGGTCGAATATTGAAATCACCATAGCAGGTGGCGGCACGGCAATGCCGTTTACCTGGCGAGTCAACCGGGAACAGATAATAGAGGACGTTATCACAGGTATGAAACTGTTTCCGTGGGTCGTTGGAAGAAGTCACGGTACCACGAAAAACTGGGTACAGGCACAGTACAACCTGCTTATGCAGGTTGTCGACTCCATCCAGGAAGAAGGAAAAGCCCTGGCGGAATGGATTCTTAACACCGAATTGAAACTGAAGGGAATCCCCGTCACCGCCCGGTACATCTTTAGCCCAAACCAGGACCCGTACCAGCTTGACCGTGAGAAAGCAGCAGCTCTCAGATTTGAAATCGTTAATAAAAAAGTGCAAAACGGTTATATATCCAAAAATGAGGGAGCAAAGGAACTTGGATATAAAGAGGCATTCAACCAAGAATCATCAATAAAGTTAGTAACAAATAAATGATAATATAATTAACTGTACTTTGGAAAATTTTAGGATTTAAGATGTTAATAGCACCTCCAAATGAGTTTGGGGGTGCCACACATGTTCAATCTGTCATTGTCCCGTTAGGGATGGCAATCTTCCCGTTAATATCTAAAAAAAACTTGAATTTACCTTAATACAATTTTTACTAAAGTAACCCGTTGTGCTAGTTAGAACGAATACATTCAACGCGACACAAGTTGTTTATAAACAAACTGTTAGCATTGAAAGCAATGTCATTTCGAGCGTAGCCGAGAAATCTTTACGCCGAGATTTCTTCCCATAATGCGGGATCGAAATGACATGAAAGTTTAGTGTAAACCTAATAAAAATGCTCAATATGAATCAATTCTAATAGCACAACGGGTTAAAGTACTTTAATTTAAATAAACAGGAGAATAAAATTGGACGAAAATTCGAAAAAAGACAAAGAAATCGAAGCAAGCGGCTCGAAATTTTGCCGCTGTTCGATCAACCG
>JADFON010000133.1 GCA_022562855.1 Candidatus Zhuqueibacterota bacterium
CAGTTGAGTAGCGACATCCAGGCCCGAATTGTGGCCTTCCAACAGAAAAGACAACAAAGTCAACCCATGAAGGAATCGACAACATTGCATGCGGTGAACTTGCCACAGTTACCGCAGTTGTTAACAATATCTCTGACCGGCTCTATTGCTTCAAGGGCTGATTCAGGCTGATTCAAAGCAAGTAAAGACCTTACCAGCCCTATGTAACCGTTTATTTGGTCTGGAAACTTTGTTGTAAATGATTTAAAGGATGATTGAGCTTCCTGAAATTTTTGGAAACTAAAATTTTGGTAACCGGACAAAATAATTTTTTCTTTTTCTGTAAGTTGGTCCTGGTACTTCAGAGAATATTTTAATAATTCGGGCAGATAAGCTCTATTTTCTTCAAAAAAGTTATTGAAGTAAAACGGTATAAGTTGAAAATATGGTTGCGCAAATGTTGAGTCTTCCATAATCGATGAAAAGAAATATGATTCTGCGATTTCACGCTCATTATTAAATTGTGCATTTAAGCCCCTGATAAACGAACTTGCCGCCCTGTAGGTCAAGTCGGGCTTTATAGATATTCCTGAGAAATCTGTTGAAAGAATTCTGTGGAAATCAGGGACCAAATTAATAAGTTCTGATATTGTTTCATCAGGGTTTTCAGTAGGTAATCTTAATTCCAACACCGAAGCGCTGCTTCTTGCGTCAAATAAAGTGCAACTTATTTCCACATTTGTTGAAGAATATATCAATTCGCTTCTTATATAGAATTGAACCCCCTCGAGCTTGGTAATCGCGTTAAATATACGTTCAGAATCGTTTTCCGTACCGGCTAACTTTTTAATAAGATACGGCGACAGCAAACCAATTTCAGTATTTTGGCTCATTAAATAGGCAACCAAATTATTTACGTCGTTAAGGAGCAGATTTAGATCGCTATTGTTAGAATTTTCAGCGATAGGCATCACTGCCACAATCGGTATGTTTATATCAAATAATTGCAGAAATGGAGGTCTGGTTATTTCAGGTCTTTTTTCTCCGGAAATCTCATTTTCAATTTGACTTAAAAACGCTTCCTTTAGTCGTATTTTCTCCGGTTCAAATTCTCCCGTACAACCTAATAAACAAAGCCCTCCCGCTAAAATACCAATTAAACAAACTAATGAAATTTTCATTATTCAAATATTAGAAGTTTTCAAGATTTGTTCGATTCTGTAAAAATGTCCCGTTTTGAATCGTCAAACATAAGGATTCGAAAAATAACCGGTTAGAAACCCTTAATCGTAATTTTCTACGGTAAATTTCCTTAAAATGTAGCAATAACATAGTTGAATTGCAAGACTAAAACCCCCACAAATATGCCCTTTTATGGCACATTAGTATACTCTATTTTTGCAAATTTGTTTATTATTAAAAAAGAATATTATCTAAGAAATCTTGAATTCAAATCATTCAGACTCATATCTATAATAGTTGGGCGTCCATGCGGACAGTAATATGGAAATTCTGTGGCAAACAGATCGTCAATCAAATTAAACATCTCCTCTTTTGATAGTTTGTCTCCTTTCATAATCGCCGACCTGCAGGCAAAAGACCGGGCTAATCTGTCATGTACGTCTAAATCTTTATATTCATCCTTGCGGTATTCCTCAAGAATATTTTTGAGAATTTCAATTTCCCTGCCGATTCGGATTTCCAGCGGCACAGCCTCAATTACCGCGGTATCTATTCCAAAAATCCTTATATCAAAACCGAGTTTCTCCAAATGGGGGAGAATTTCGGATAGAATAATTATATCTTCTTTATCCAAGGTTATTGTTTGCGGAAAAAGCAGCTGTTGGGAGGGTTTTTCTCCCTTGTTCAGCATGCGAAGGGCTTTCTCGTATAATATTCTCTCGTGAGCAGTATGCTGATCGATAATAATCAACCCGTTTTTTACCTGAGAAAAAATATAACCCTTGTGAACTTGCCAAATTTTCTCCGGATCTATCTGGTTCTTTCCCATCGGCTTGTCATTTTCGTCCGGAGCAGTAATTTGGTTTTGTTTGAGCTCAGGCACACTACTGTTTTCCGGCTTTTCATACTTAAACGGTATTACTTCAGAATTAACCGGATGTATTTCTTGTACAGGAGATTTGCTTCGAAAAACTGAACCACCGTTATCAATTCTTGCAGGTTCAAATTTGGGTACGCCTAAGGCTTTTTTAACAGCAGTAGATATAAAATGATGAAGCCCTCGTTCGTCCTGAAATTTTGCCTCTAACTTAGTCGGATGAATATTTATATCAAAACGGTCCGGTGAAGTCTCAAGCATAATTACATAAAATGGAAACCCGCCTGAATGGCTGAGAGATTGTCCGTATCCCTGAACAACGGCATGCTCGATAATCTTATTTTTGATATACCGTTTATTGAGAAATAGATATTGGTCGTTTCTTGTGCTTCTTGTCCATTCCGGGACACTGATAAACCCGGAAACGGAAAAATGTTCGTCTGAATGCGATAGTTCAAGGAGATGCTGATTGATTCCGGAGTCGAATAAATCCCCCATTCTTTCCAGTAAACCGGCTGGCGCAAGTTTCCAAATACGCCTATTATCATGACTAAGCTGAAAAGAGAGTTCGGGATAAGCAAGAGCGAAATAACGAAACATTCTGTAGATGCGCCTCGCTTCGCTTAGCGCATTTTTTTGAAATTTTCTTCTTACGGGAGTATTAAAGAATATGTTTTTTATACTGATTGAAGTGCCCCTGTTCCATGGTATTTTCTTAATATTACAATTTTCACCACCTTCCGATCTCAAATACGTTCCCTCTTCCTCGCTTTTGGTTTTTGTTTTTAACTCGAGCAGAGAGACCGAAGCGATGCTTGATAGAGCCTCGCCCCTGAAACCGAATGTAGCCAAATGCTCTAAATCCTCAAATGAAAATATCTTACTCGTTGAAAACCGCTTGAGTGCGATTTCGGCGTCCTGCATTGTCATTCCAAACCCGTCATCAATAACCTGAATAAGCTCCTTTCCTCCTTCATTAATTCTTATATCAATTGTTTTACTGTCTGCATCGATGGAGTTTTCAACAAGTTCTTTGACTACAGATGCAGGACGTTCTATTACCTCGCCTGCTGCAATTTTGTTTGATACTTTATCAGGTAACCGTTTGATTGAGTTCATTGTCACTACTGTTTGATCTGAATTTAATTGTTATTCTTAAAGTAATTCTTTAACGTAATCCTGCAAACATTTAATATTAACCTCTTTGCTGTTTTTTCGCTTAAGTCCTCTGACTATCGCTTCTGCGGCGGAAAGAGTTGTAACAAAGGGAATTTTATGCTTAATTGCGGTTCTACCGATAGCATATTCATCAACACGTGAAGTCTGACCAAGAGGTGTGTTAATGATCAGCTCAACTTCACCGTTCTTTATAATATCGACTATATTTGGTCTTCCTTCGCTTACTTTCAGAACGTTTTTTACCGGTAAATTCCGCTCAGAAATATATTTGGCAGTTCCTTTTGTCGCAAGTAGCTCAAACCCCAGTTTATGAAGACCTTCTGCAACCGGATACATCCTGGCTTTGTCATTTTCATTGACGCTGATAAAAACGCTGCCGGTTTCAGGCAGAGGCGTTCCAACTGATTGAAAAACTTTTACTACAGCCTCCCCAAAGGTATCTGCTATACTCATTACTTCTCCAGTGGAACGCATTTCCGGTCTCAAAAAAATATCTGCATTTTCGAACCTGTCGAACGGGAAAACAGATCCTTTTATGGCTACATATGGAAGCTTTTTTGGCTGAGACACACCTAATTCATGCAGTTTTTTGCCTGCCATAACCTTGACGGCGATCTTGGCTAAAGGTATATTTGTCGCTTTACTAACAAAGGGAACTGTTCTTGATGCTCTGGGATTCACTTCCAAAACATAGAGGGTATCGTAAACTATAGCAAATTGAATATTTATGAAGCCTATTACATTCAATTCGCGGGCAAGTATTTGGGTGCACTCCCGAATATCCTCTTCCTGTTCGGTAGTAATTCGATAAGGCGGAATAACAGCCATACTGTCTCCGGAATGAATCCCCGCCTCCTCGATATGCTGTAATATACCACAAATTACAGTGTTTTCACCATCAGAAATTGCATCCACGTCAAATTCATAAGCATCTTCGAGAAACCTGTCAAGAAGTATAGGATTGTCCAAAGAAATATCTGTTGAATGCTTCATATAGCCTTTTAATGCCTCCCTTGAATATACTATTTCCATAGATCTGCCGCCCAAAACATATGAGGGACGGGCAATGAGAGGATATCCTATTCTCTTTCCTACTTCAATTGCTTCTTCTATTGAGCTCGCGGTTCCAAACTGGGGATGAGTAATATTCAGCCTGCTCAAAAGTTTTCCGAACCGGTTCCGGTCTTCTGAAAGATCGATTGAATCCGGAGAAGTTCCCCATATTGGAACGCCTGCTTTTTCAAGTGGGATAGCAAGTTTCAGGGGAGTTTGCCCCCCAAGTTGTATAATTACGCCGTCCGGTTTCTCTAATTCTATAACATCGAGAACATCCTCATACGTAAGCGGCTCAAAGTACAATTTATCTGCTATATCGTAATCTGTGCTTACCGTTTCCGGGTTACAATTTATCATTATCGATTCGATACCCATTTCTTTGAGAGCAAACAATCCATGAACGCAACAATAATCAAATTCGATACCTTGACCGATCCTGTTAGGACCTCCACCGAGTATGACGACTTTTTTCTTTGTAGAAGGAACCGATTCATTTTCCTGGTCATACGTGGAATAAAAATAAGGTGTGAACGATTCGAATTCGGCAGAACACGTATCGACTATTTTAAAAGATGGAATTACTTTGTTCTCACGCCTGAACTCCCTGATTTGTTCTTCCGGTTTGTTGAGCAAAACGCTTAGATGCTTATCGGATATACCCCACTTTTTTGCTTTGAGCAGTTTATCTCTGGGAAGCGTTGTCCCATTGCTCCCATACTCACGTAATTCATTTTCGAATGAGCACAATTGAGAAAGATTTTCAAGAAACCAAGGATCGATTTTTGAGACTTGTGCAATTAGTTCGACAGAAACTCCGTGAGATAAAGCACGTTTTAAGTGCAATATTCTGTCAGGTGTCCCGTAAGCCAAGTTTTTTGTTATGTCATCTTTGTCAATATCGCCGTTGTTATCGTTTCCGAAAACACCATTTACATAGAAACCGATCCAACCGTTTTCCAAAGAACGCATAGTCTTACCAAAAGCTTCTTTAAACGTTCTTCCGATTCCCATCGCTTCACCAACCGATTTCATCTGTGTCGACAAACGTTGATCGGTACCCGGAAACTTTTCAAAATCCCATCGCGGGATTTTGACCACAACATAGTCTATAACCGGCTCAAAACAAGCAGGTGTTTGTTTTGTTATATCATTTGAGATTTCGTCAAGATTGTAACCGATGGCAAGTTTAGCCGCCATTTTTGCTATTGGGAATCCGGTTGCTTTGGATGCCAGAGCTGAACTTCTGGAAACCCGGGGATTCATCTCAATTACTACCATTCTACCTGTTGCAGGGTTAACCGCAAACTGGATATTTGAGCCGCCTGTTTCCACACCGACTCGTTTCATTATTTTTTTTGCGGCATTACGCATTGCCTGGTATTCAGTATCGGTAAGGGTTTGAGCAGGAGCCACTGTAATGCTGTCACCCGTGTGAATACCCATAGGATCAAAGTTTTCAATCGTACAAACTACAACAAAGTTATCGGCGCTGTCATACATTACTTCAAGCTCGAATTCTTTCCATCCGATGAGCGATTCCTCGATGAGTATCTGACTTGTCGGGCTCGATTCCAACCCCCATTGCACCGATCGGTTAAACTCATCTTTATTGTAAACCGCGCTGCTTCCTA
>JADFON010000134.1 GCA_022562855.1 Candidatus Zhuqueibacterota bacterium
ATCTGTGCAGGGGTCCGCATGTTCCATCGACAGGCAAACTGAAACATTTCAAACTGACAAGTCTTGCCGGAGCTTATTGGAGAGGCGACGAACGTAATAAGATGCTTCAGCGTATTTACGGCGTTTCGTTTCCTAAAGAAAAGCAGCTCAAAGAGTATCTCGAATTATTGGAAAATGCGAAAAAAAGGGACCACCGGAAAATTGGAAAAGCGCTCGACCTGTTCAGTTTTCAGCCTGAAGCGCCGGGTTTCGTGTTTTGGCACGGCAAAGGAATGGTAATATATAACGAGATACTCGACTATTGGAGACACGTACATGAAAGAGAAGAATACCAGGAACTCAAGACTCCTGTCATTCTGAGCGACCAGCTATGGCGCAAAAGCGGTCGCTGGGACCACTACAAAGACAATATGTATTTTACCAGTATAGATGAAAAAGATTATGCGATAAAACCGATGAATTGCCCCGGCGGTCTGCTTGTCTTTAATAATAGTATGTGGTCATATAAAGATTTTCCTTTAAAACTCGCGGAATTAGGTTTGGTTCACCGCCACGAAAAAAGCGGTGTTCTGCATGGATTATTTCGTGTAAGGCAGTTTACTCAAGATGACGCACATGTTTATTGTACCCGGGAGCAGATGAAGAAAGAAATTGAGAATATAATCAATATTACACTCGAAATTTATGAGACATTTGGTTTTACAAATACGTTTATTGAAATGTCCACAAGACCGGATGATTCGATCGGGTCGCAGGAAAATTGGGATTATTCAGAAAAAGTGCTTGAAGAAGCGCTGAATAGTCTTGACATCAGTTATAAGATCAATGAAGGTGAAGGGGCTTTTTACGGTCCCAAAATAGACTTTCACATAAGGGATTGTCTCGGAAGAAGATGGCAGTGCGGGACAATCCAACTTGATTTTTCTATGCCGGAACGATTAGGGGCAACGTTTATCAACAAAAATGGCGAAAAAGAGACCCCGGTAATGATACATCGTGCAATCCTCGGTTCGATAGAGAGGTTCATAGGAATTCTGATTGAACATTACGCCGGAGATTTTCCATTATGGCTTGCTCCGGTACAAATTGTTTTGATACCGGTTAGCGAAAAGCACCATGAATTTTCAAAAAAAGTGTACGATTCGTTCAAAGAAAAACGGTTTCGTGTGAAGCTGGATGACAGGAATGAAAAAGTGGGATACAAGATTCGTGATAATGAACTCAACAAAATTCCGTATATGCTTGTAATCGGCGACAAAGAGATTGAGTCGAACCGGCTTTCTGTGCGTCACCGGTTGCAGCAAGACCTTGAGCAGATGACGATCGATGATTTTCTTACAAAAGTAAGTGATGAAAGGAGGCTGCGCCAATAAAGCCAAGAAATTACCGGCAACAAACGAGGACGCGGAGAACCCGGGCTAATAAGGAAATTCGGGTTCCGCAGGTCCGATTGATTGACCAGGACGGAAATCAAGTTGGAATAGTCGATACGAAGGATGCTCTTGAACAAGCCGTCGAGGTTGGTTTAGATTTGGTTGAAGTTTCTCCCAATGCCACGCCTCCTGTATGTAAAATTCTGGAATATGGAAAGTATAAATACGAGATTTCAAAGAAAGAAAAAGAGGGGAGAAAAAAGCAGCACACTATAAACGTAAAAGAAATCAGGCTTAGACCCAAAATTGACAAACACGACCTTGAAACAAAAGCACGTCACGCGAGAAAATTTCTTGAACATGGTGATAGAGTGAAAGTTTGCCTGCAGTTTCGAGGACGTGAGATGATGTATATCAATCAAGGCAGAACCGTTATGGAAAATTTCCAGGAAGGGTTAGGCGATATTGCCAAGATAGAATCCCCACTTTCAAAAGAAGGAAGAACACTGGTATTAGTATTGAGCAAAAAATGACAGGAAAATGATATGCCAAAGATTAAAACAAAACGTGCCGCAGCGAAACGCTTCAAATTGACAGCTAGCGGAAAAATAAAAAGAAAAAAAGCATATGCTAATCACATATTCACGAAGAAAACCACAAAGCGTAAGAGAAATTTAAGAAAAGCGACATTGGTTTCCGCTGCAGATTTGAGTAGAGTTAGCAAAATGATCTGACAATTCGATTCGAGAAAAGAGAATGGTAATTGTGAGACCAAATAAATTTTTGAATGAGGAGGAGATATGCCCCGGGCATTGAATCCGGTTGCTTCAAGACGCCGGAGGAAAAAGGTATTGCGTGCCGCAAAAGGATATGTAGGCGGCAGGAGTAAACTGTTTAAAACGGCAAAAGAATCTGTCCATAAAGCCCTGCAATATTCGTACAGGCACCGCAGACAAAAGAAAAGAGATTTTAGACAACTCTGGATAGCAAGGATAAATGCGGCAGTTCGCGAATACGGACTGTCATATTCGGTATTTATACATGCATTGAAGAAAGCGGATGTTCTTATTTCCAGGAAAGTGCTGGCTGATCTTGCCATCAGGGAACCGGAAGCTTTTAATGCAATAGTCGAACAGGCAAAATCATCCGTTTAGTACCTTTAATCATCAAAACAGGATTAAATCAGTACATTTCAGTATTATTTTTGTGTGAAAGCCTTGCGGAAGTATAACAGACAAGGCTTTTTCTTTTTTTGAACAAATTGTCATTAAATTTTTTATTCAAATGAAACTGCAAGACCTCATAGAACAAGTGCGCGATACATTTAATACCGCTATTGAATCTTGTCATAATGTGAAAGACATTCAAGACGTTCAAATACATTATCTTGGACGAAAAGCTGGAGTTGTTACAAATCTGTTCAAAGAACTCGGGGTAAGCGCTGTCGAAGACCGTCCCTCATTAGGTCAGCAAATAAACGATCTAAAAGAATATGTGACCAAATCTCTTGTAATACGCGAACAAATTATTACAGAGAAACTGGAAAAGAAGACTTTTGTCGACCTGTCCCTTCCAGGAAATCCGGAATTTATCGGAAGGCTGCATCCATTGACTCTAATACAAAACGAGATCATATCGGTCTTCGAAGGAATGGGTTTTGAAGTGGCGACGGGACCGGATATCGAAACCGATTACTATAATTTTGAAGCTCTCAATATGCCGAAGGATCATCCGGCGAGAGATCTTCAGGATACTTTTTATCTTGAAGACGGGAATTTGTTGCGTACTCATACGTCTCCAGTGCAGATCAGGGTGATGGAAAAAACCGAACCGCCCATAAGAATAATATCACCGGGAAGAGTATATAGAAAGGACACTCCGGATGCGACTCATTCACCTGTTTTTCATCAGTTAGAGGGTCTTTATGTGGATGAGGGTGTTACACTTGCCGAATTAAAAGGCGCCCTGCTGGCATTCGCTCAAGCTCTTTTCGGGCAGGAAATGAAGATCCGTTTCAGGTCGGGATTTTTTCCTTTTACCGAACCAAGCGTTGAGTATGATTTTTCCTGCATTATATGCGATGGAAAAGGATGTTCGACCTGCAAAGACACGGGATGGGTGGAAATTTCGGGCGCAGGTATGGTTGACCCGGCTGTTTTTGAATTTGTCGGTTATGACCATGAAAAATATACCGGTTACGCCTGGGGGATGGGAGTGGAACGGATCGCGATGATGAAATACAGAATTAACGATATCCGTTTGTTCTATGAAAACGATATCCGTTTCTTAGAGCAATTTTCATAAAATATGAGATTGAAGTGAAAGTAACGTATAATTGGCTTCGGGAATTTGTAGACATTGCATGGTCTCCCCATGAATTAGCGGAGAAACTCACCCTGTCGGGGTCGGAAGTTGACGCTCTTGAAGATATCCCGCCTTTGCTCAATAATATCGTAATCGGTTATATCAAATCTGTCGAAAATCATCCGAATTCTTCTCATTTGAAAATATGCGAGGTAAATCTCGGCAATAAAACCGAGCAGATCGTTTGCGGCGCTCCAAATGTTGAAAAAGGACAATTGGTCCCTGTCGCTGCGCCTGGAGCCGTCCTTCCGTCAGGATTAAAGATTCAATCTGCAAAAATAAGAGGCGTAAAATCTGAAGGAATGATCTGTTCTGAAATCGAATTAGGGCTTTCCGATGTAGCTGACGAAATAATGGCGCTCCCGCAATCATCGAAACCCGGTCAGATGTTTGAGCCGGAAAACTTACGCGATGATAAAGTATTAAACGTATTTATAAATCCCAACAGACCTGATTGTATGAGCGTTATCGGATTGGCGAGAGAAATTGCGGCATTATCAGGGAAACAATTACATGATAAACCCATCGATCTTCCAAATCGCAAAGGACTTCCGGTTACGGACTTTAAAATCGAAATTCTCGACGCTAAACGATGTCCCCGTTATTGCGGTGCGGTTATATCGGGAATAAAGGTAAAACCCTCTCCGTATTCGATTCAACAGAGGTTGTTTGCGGTAGGAATCAGACCGATAAACAATATCGTTGACGCTACGAATTACTGTCTTGTCGAGTGGGGGCATCCTCTGCACGCATTTGACATGAAACATCTCAGAGGAAACCGGATTATCGTGAAGACAGCAAGGAAAAATCAGAAATTCACGACCCTTGACGGTGTCGCGCGTACCCTTAATGAAGATATGTTGATGATTTGTGACGGCGACAGACCGGTGGCAATCGGCGGAATTATGGGCGGTTTGAATTCTGAGATCAAAGATAGTACCAAGGATATTTTCCTGGAAAGCGCTTATTTTCTCCCGGAGAATAATCTGAAGAGCGCCAAAAAGCTCGAACTCGCCACTGAAGCATCACGAAGATTTGAACGCGGCATGGACCCGAATTTTTGTCTTGAAGCGTTAAAACGCTTGACACACCTGATACTGAAATTGTCCCCGGGTCAGCTCCTCCATCCTTTTCTCGATGTTTATCCAAAAAAGGTAAAGGCAAAAAGTCTGAAGATTCGTTTAAACCGGCTCAATGAAGTCTTAGGAACGAAGTATGATCCGGAGAGAATTGTAGATACTATTAGTAAACTTGGACTCAAAACAACTTCATCAGACAGTGAATTTGCCACATTTGAAATTCCAACCTTTCGCCATGATTTGAAACGTGAAATTGACCTAATTGAAGAATTTGCCAGGATTGACGGTCTTGACAATATCGATTCTCAGGAAATTGCCCGTGTAAAATTACGGAATGTCTGCAACGAACAAGTTAGTTCAATCCAGAAAATTCGATCGATTTTTGTGGAATTCGGATTTGAGTTCAAATCGGGTACTCGTGCGTCGGTGAAACTCGTTGGAAAATAGTCAATTAGCCATCTGACTACCTATGCCGTCTGTGAGTCACTACATGCGCAAGAGAATTATGATTGTCATTCAGGTAATTTGTCAGGATATTGTAGCACAGCCTTTCCGGTGCCAGACACAATCAAGCGATGGTAATAGAGTCGGGGAATTAGCCCTACTCTGAGGACTTAGTTTCGAGCAGTGACAAGCTGCTGGCTTGGTAGAGAAGATTTGGTGGTTTGCTATGGAACAAGGTGCTGAATTTGACAATCTCGAGTCGTTCTATTCGCACATAGATGCTCATGCACTCGAGTACAAGTACCTCATGGAAATTGGAGATCAGTCCCAGAAATTGCGTGACTTGCTCCACGAAAAGGGAGACGAGACCGGTGCACAGATTGCCCAGTATGAGGTAGATGCCTTCAATTTGCAGACAAAGGGACATGAGCTCGGCCCTGTGATGATTGGTACGGATGCAAATGGGAACGAAGTCCGCATTCCCGATATAACCAAGTTCACCGATGAAGAAATTGATTACATCCTGCACCTGATAACGAAAGTCTTTCCTTCTATCAAGGTTGAGCGTTCGCATATCGTCTATACATTTTCCGGCGTGCGCCCACTGCCCG
>JADFON010000135.1 GCA_022562855.1 Candidatus Zhuqueibacterota bacterium
TGCGGTAATTGATGTTCTGTGTTTGGCGATTCGTTTCCGTCGAACAGCCCGAACTTGATCCGGCTGTTGCCGACGTCAACTGCAAGGAGAAAGTGAGACATGGCAAATTCCGCATCGAAGGTTCGCTAAGCCGCAAGCGATTAAGGGAATCCAATTACCCGTCTTGAAGGGCGTTGTTGATTTCGACGATCGCTTTGCGGCCGTCCCCGAAAAACATCAAGGTATTATCCGCAGCAAAAAGAGGATTCGGTATGCCTGCGAAACCGGGACTAAGGCTTCGTTTTATCACGACAACGGTTCTTGCTTTGTCAACGTCGATTATTGGCATACCCGCAATAGGCGAGCTTGGGTCTGTCCTGGCAACAGGATTGACAACGTCGTTAGCGCCAACGACTATAGCAACATCCGTTTGATCCAGGGTGGGATTTATAGCATCCATTTCTTTTAATTTCTCATAAGGAATGTCTGCTTCTGCAAGCAGAACGTTCATGTGACCGGGCATTCTTCCTGCCACGGGGTGGATGGCATATTCAATTTCAACCCCTTTGGATTCGAGGAGATTTGCAAAATCCCGGACAGCGTGCTGTGCCTGCGAAACCGCCATCCCGTAACCCGGTACAATTACGACTCTCTGAACGCCGTCCAGGAGCATCGCTATTTCGTCAGCGTTTGTCGATTTGATTTTGCCTTCATAAATATCGTCCGCTTTTGTTTTTTCCCCGGCAACAACCGAAAATTTGGCAAATAGGACATTAATGAGAGATCTGTTCATCGCAACGCACATGATCTTCGAAAGAATGATACCCGAAGCACCCACCAAAGAACCGGCTATGATCAAACCGTTATTATTCAATACAAATCCTGTTGCGGCTGCAGCAATCCCGGAATATGAATTCAAAAGCGAAACGACAACCGGCATGTCGGCGCCGCCAATCGGAATAACAAGAAGAACTCCGAGAAAGGATGCGACTATCACAAGATACCAATACATGTTTGTATTGAGTGGATCCGAAACAATCATGTAACCAATCACCATAGCGGCTGAAACGAGTAGAATGTTTATTATGTGACGCGCAGGTATAAGCGTTTGACCACCGGAAATAAAACCTTGAAGTTTTCCGAATGCAATAAAGCTTCCCCAGAATGTAACCGAACCGATAATACCCGAGGCAACGGTCGCAACATTAAGCTGTGTCGATCCCATACCGCCAGCCTCGATAAGAGCCGCTCCCGCGACAAGAAGTGATGCTGCGCCTCCAAATCCGTTGAACAACCCAACGAGCTGAGGCATAGCAGTCATGGCGATCTTTACGGCAAAAACGCCGCCAATCAAGCCCCCGAGAATAATGCCGGCTAATATTATTTCAAAACTGATTATTTTCTTGTCCATAAGGGTAACTACAATGGCTATAAACATTCCAAGCGCACCGATCTTGTTACCGCGAACCGCCGTACGCGGATGCGCAAGACCCTTTAATCCGATAATAAAGAGAACGGATGCGAGCAGATAGGCAAGTATGATTAACGCTTCGGTGCCGGTCATTTTTTCCCCTGGAACATTTTTAGCATACGGTGTGTCACGAGAAATCCCCCGACAACATTTACCGTAGCGAACACAACAGCAGAAAATCCAAGTATCGTGGTAAGTGTGGAATACTGGGCGCCTGCCGATAAAACGGCGCCTATAATCGTGATTCCTGAAATCGCATTTGAACCCGACATCAAAGGAGTATGAAGCGTAGGCGGGACTTTTGTAATTACTTCAAACCCGATAAAAATTGCCAATACAAATGTGGTAAGTCCTATTACAAAGGTTTCCATCAGGAACCATCACTTTCTTTCGTGGTTTTTGTGGGTAAACCGAGCAAATCGCGAATTCTCTCATGCACAACTTCACCCTCGTTAGTAACGAGAGTTTCACGGGTTATTTCATCTTCCATGTCGAGATTCAGTTCACCTTCTTTAACAAGATGAAGCAGAAAGGTCGTGATATTTTTTGAATACATCTGGCTTGCATGATATGGAACGGTTGCCGGTAGATTCGTGGGTCCAATTATTGACACACCGTTATGGACAACGGTTTTGTCTGCTTGCGTAAGTTCGCAGTTTCCGCCGCGTTCTGCCGCAAGATCGATAACCACAGAACCTGAATCCATCCCTTCTACCATCTTTGTTGTGACTAAAATCGGGGCTTTTTTACCTGGAATTGCCGCAGTCGTTATAACGACATCGCTTTCGGCAATCACTCTTTCCATCATTTCCTGCTGTTTTTTGATAAACTCCTCACCCATTTCCCTGGCGTACCCGCCTTTATCTTCCGCATCCTGGGTTTCAAGCTCTAATTCCATAAACTTTGCGCCGAGACTTTCAACCTGCTCTTTCACGGCAGGACGAACATCGTAAGCAAATACAACTGCCCCCAGTTTTCTGGATGAAGCTATTGCCTGTAGACCGGCGACACCTGCCCCAATCACAAATACGTGAGCAGGCGCTATAGTTCCAGCAGCAGTCATCATCATTGGAAACATTTTTGGTAGAGTTTCGGCGGCAAGCAGGACTGCTTTATAACCCGCAATGGTTGCCATCGAAGAGAGCGAGTCCATACTCTGCGCACGGGTTATTCGCGGCATCAATTCCATCGAAAAAAGCCGCACATTTTTCCTGGCAAGCTCTTGAGAAGCGTCAAGCTCCGATAACGGTTCTGAATAACCGATAATCACCTGACCCGGCTTCATAAACTCAAGATCGGATTTACCGTTTTCAGGATTAGCTCCTAATGCTCGTACTTGCAGGATAACATCACTTTTAGAAAATATTTCAGAACGGTTTTGCAGGATTTCGGCGTCTTTATTACTGTATAGGGGATCTGGAAAGCCCGCCTCTAATCCGGCGCCTGATTCAACGACAACCTTTAGTCCGGCTTTTGTAAGAGACGGGATATGGTCTGGTATGATGGATACGCGCCGCTCTCCGGGATAAGTCTCTTTAGTAACTCCGACGATCATAATTTTTCAGGAACAATTGTAGCAACGGTCATCTCCTTTAGCAGTGAGCGGGGAGACCATCATATGTCATATTTTAAGTCTCTAAATTTACCCAATTATGCATTCATAATCAAGAAAAAAACTTACAGACAGCAAAATGTATTGCTATTTCTGAAATACTTTATTTTCTCTTGACAAACATTTTTCATAATCATACATTAGTCGCTAAACAGAGACAATCAATTGTTGAAAATTTGACACATCGTATTCAATTTAACCAATCTGATGACACTTAACGGGAGAATAAAAATGTGCAATGTAATAATCAGGTTTGCCATCGGTCTTGCTGTCAGCATAGCATTTTTAACAGGAAATTTTTCAACAGCGATTGCTTACCAGGCGTATACACATACCTCACTTACTGATAAGGTAGATAATCTTTTCAGCGAATGGGATACTATGGACTCTCCCGGTGCGGCGCTTGGGATTTTCAAAGACGGGAGAATTATCTATGCACGCGGATACGGTATGGCAAATCTCGAATTTGATATCCCGATTACCCCGCAAACTGTCTTTCGTATTGGTTCTGTGTCAAAACAGTTTACCGCAATGTGCATAGCGATTCTTGCCGACAGGGGAACCATCTCTCTCGATGACGATATACGCAAGTATTTACCCGAAATGTATGATTATGACTCCAGGGTAACGATCAGGCATATGCTGCATCATACAAGCGGCATGAGACCCTATACAACGCTCATGGGGCTTGTAGGATACGGAGGCGTATCGGCATACACAGCAGTTGAAGCGTACGAAATGCTTGCCCGGCAGAAAGGATTACTTTTTGAACCGGGGGAACGATATGCTTACTCCAATTCTGCATATTTCCTCCTTGCGGAGATTGTTGGAAGAGTATCTGGTATGAAAACAAGCGAATTCGCAAAGCAAAATATTTTTGAACCGCTGGGCATGAATAATACCCATTATCACGATGATGTCAATATGATCACAAAAAGCAGGGCGTCAGGATACTCTCCTTTGCAACAGGGCGGTTTTAGAATCAACATGACTCAAATCGATATGATCGGAGACGGCAGTATCTACACGACGATAGAGGATTTCTTGAAGTGGAACCAAAATTATATTGATAATAAACTTGGCGCCGGGGGGCAAAAGATTCTCGACATGGTGTTTACCGAAGGTGTGCTAAATGATGGAAGCAAGAATGGATATGGATTCGGTTTACGTCTTACCGAAAACCGTGGACTGCGAACCATTGGTCACGGTGGTTCGTGGGCAGGCTTCAGGGCAAATTTCATCCAGTATCCGGAGCAGAAGTTGTCAATTGTAATTCTTGCGAATTCCAGTTCGTTCAATCCGGGAAGAATCTCCAATAGTATCGCAAATCTATATCTTGCCGATCTGTTTACAGAACCGGCGGCTCAGCCCGGGGAAAGAAGACCTCGGGCGGGAAATCGAACTTCTTCTGAAACCATAACATTGCGATCGTCTCAGCTAAACGAATTAATCGGTATCTATTATAGCGATGAACTGGATGTCTTTGCAACGGTTACTATGGCTGGCGACAAATTAGTCATGAAACTCGGAAAGACGGAAAACAACCTTCTTCCGTCTTCGCCGGAAAATTTTGCATGGGGTGGTAGAAACAGAGTTGCGTTTGATATTGGAAATAGAAATGAAAAGAATTTTACAATGTTAGTATCGGGAATGAATCTTAAATTCGAAAAAATCAATTAGCAAGAAATCATCTGTTTCATTAAAAAAAATAAATATATGCGAAAATTATCGATATTATCAAGCATACTGGTATTGCTTGTCGCATGCGCGACACCTGCCGACTATGATGTAATTATCCGTAACGGCGTCATATATGACGGTACAGGAAACGCCCCATATATTGGAAATATCGGCATTACCGGGGATAAAATTGCAGCCATAGGCAATTTGGAGACTGCGACCGGCGGAGTTGAAATAGACGCGGAAGGAATGGCGGTTTCACCGGGTTTTATCAATATGCTGAGTTGGGCAACTACCTCATTGATAGAGGACGGCAATTCCCAAAGTGATATCCGCCAGGGTGTTACTCTCGAGGTTTTTGGTGAAGGTGGCTCAAGTGGTCCTTTGAATGATGAAATGAAGAAGGAGAACATTAAGCAACAGGGAGACATAAAATACGATATAAACTGGACGACATTGGGTGAGTATCTCGAATTTCTTGAGAACAGGGGAATTTCCACGAATGTAGCCTCTTTTGTAGGGGCGACTACGGTAAGAATTCACGAAATCGGCTATGAAGACCGCCCTCCGACCACGGATGAGCTGGAAAATATGAAAAACTTAGTCCGAAGGGGGATGGAAGAGGGAGCGCTTGGAGTCGGTTCTTCTTTGATCTATGCGCCGGCGTTTTATGCGAAAACGGACGAATTAATCGAACTTGCGAAAGCTGCGGCGGAATATGATGGTATGTATATTTCGCATATCCGGAGCGAGGCAAACCGGCTGCTGGAAGCAGTCGATGAACTGATAACGATAGCCGGGGAAGCGGACATCAGGGCAGAGATTTATCACTTCAAGGCTGCCGGCAGGGATAATTGGGGGAAACTTGATCAGGCAATTGCAAAGGTACAGGAAGCAAGGGAAGACGGTCTCCAAATAACGGCGGATATGTACACCTATACCGCCGGTTCAACGGGTCTTGATGCAGCAATGCCGCCATGGGTGCAGGAAGGTGGTCTGGATTCCTGGATAGAGAGGCTGAGCAACCCGGAGACAAAACTGAGGGTCATGAGAGAAATGAAAACTCCGACTGACGAGTGGGAGAACCTCTACCTGATGGCAGGAGCCGAAAATACACTGCTTGT
>JADFON010000136.1 GCA_022562855.1 Candidatus Zhuqueibacterota bacterium
AGACAGGAATTACTTTCCATTTATGGGATCGGAGAAGAAACTGCCGATTGTATCTTACTTTACGCTTTCAATATTCCCACCTTCGTTGTAGATGAATATACAAAAAGAATTCTTTCACGTGTGGGGTTAATAGAGACAGGCGTAACGAAAAAATTATTAAAAGATATTATCGAAAATGCTCTTCAAAAGAATACCTCCTTGTATAATGAATTTCATGCATTATTTGTAAACCTGGGCAAGGAATATTGCCGTAAAAATCCAAAGTGTCAAAATTGCCCGTTACGCGATGCATGCGCGCATTGTAAGAATTGCGATCCGAAGGCGGGGTAGATAACCTTAATGCATGTTTTTCTTGCCTTTATAGAGCTATCTTGTTATATTTTTTCAATAGTGCAAGGACTTTATCTTTCGAATGGGCGAGAAATATGTAAAAAAGATAGTCAATCTTACCATTATTAGTGAGAATTGGCAGAGCAGTTCAGCTACCGGTGGAGGAAATGTAAGCTACACCGTTCAGGGTGAGATCAAAAACTCCGGGTTATCGGAAGTAAAGAATGCATTATTAATAGCTTCGATCGTCAATAAAAAGTCAAACAAGACTTTCCAATTAGTCAGCAAAAAATTCACAATTTTCAAAGCCGCAGATTACTCAATCCTTCCCCCTCTCAAATCCGGTGATATTCTCCCTTTTGAAATCACGATTAATTTTCCGTCTTCAAAGTTCCTTTTACTCGGTAAATGGGGACTACGGTCTCTTGAAGACAAGCTGTTAAAGGGTAAATGCAAGCAAAAACTATACTTGCTGTATGATACAAAAGTACTTGACGAAAGCACGCAGGAATGGTTTATGGATGAACTTTTGGAGAGTTTGAAGTTGATCCGCCCTCAATGGAGTCCCATGCATAATAAGAATAAGGAACTTATCGCTTTTAAATGCAGCGGGAAAATCAAAAATATTGGAAATAAAACAATCAAAAAATTTAACGTTCAGGGGGTTTTGGAGGACGAATACGGTGAGACCCTAAAGCTGAATCATGATGAAAAGGAATACACTATTCAAGGTAACCAGGAATTTGAAGAGATTCTACCTAATACACGGCTAAGTTTTGAGTTTACATGCCGTCTTCCTTCACAGGAAATCCTGAGTTTCAATAAGTTATCTTCTTCAGAAATCGAAAAACGGGTAGAAATACATAAAATCAAAACCAGGCTTGCAATAGCTTACCTTGATTATAAACAGCAAAAACTAACGTACATGGATGTGGATGAATCTCCCACGATCATTGAGGAAGATGAGGGGAACAAAAAAATAGAAATAATTGAAGAGGATTGGGCGCTGGATGAAAAAAATGACGAGTATACGATATCCGGAAAAATTAAAAATACAGGCTCAAGAGATGTAGAATATATCTATATCATTGCATCCATTATCGATAAGGAAAGTGAAAAACCCATCGCATGGGAAAGCGCGACGGACACGTTGAAGACCCTGGTAATTGAAAAAATATCTTACTTAAAAATAAACGACGATTGGCCCTATGATATAAAATTAAAGCTCCCGCATGGAAAGATATTGGGCAGGGCAAAATGGAATTCCAAAAATATCCAGGGAGGAGTATCTGACGGTTCGCTCATTCGGAAAGTCGAGTTGTATTATACAAGAGAAGATGTTTACGAGGAGGGGATGAAACGCTTGAGGTTTGGCAACAGTTATTTTCTACTGAAGAATTTCCGGGGATGTTTGCGGGAATATACCGAGGGAATTAAGCTCATTCCCGATGAAAAGAGGTTCTATTTGAATATAGCGCTGTGTTATTATAAGGAAGGAGCAATTCAAAGGGCTATAGAATATACGAAGAAAGCTTTGAATATCGACGATCAGTATGAGAAAGCGTATTATTTATTGGGATTGTTGTATCACACCATGAAAAAATATAGTGACGCGTTACCGTGGTACAGAAAAGCCTATGATATTGACAAGAGCAATCCAAAGATTATCTATAACATGGGATGTGCCGAATTTGGAGACAATAAAATAAATGAAGGTATTCAATGGTTAGATAAAGCTTGCAATTTCGATAAAAGTCAAGTAATAACACAAATGATCAAAGACCCGGAACTTAACCCGGTAAGAAAAAACGCAAAGTTTGCAGAATTTTTGAAAGATCTACGGAAAAGAGAAATAGTCAAAAGTAAGTAGCAGCAGTTTTCGAGTAAGGTATAAATTTAACCGTTTTGATCAAATATGTTCGATACAATTCACAGTTCGTCTGTCGATTTAATGCTGGAAATACCGGAGCATATATCATCCTCGTTAAAGGATGATAGCATTCTTGATGAAATTAAGCATGAGGATGCACTCGATAAGTTTGATGATTATGAATTTCTGAATCTAATAAGGTCGGAAATCATCGATTTAACGGAGAAAGATGATGATGACAAAGATAAAATTGCCCAACAACTGCCCTACGCCCCGGTTAAACAGAGAATTTTCAGCTGGATACTACGGTCGCTCGGTTGGCGGTATTTTCATAATGTAACGGCAGGCGAGTACCTTGAAGATATTGATATCGACGAGTCTGCGAAAGTAGTATCCGACGAAGATGAACTCGTTGAGGAAGCCGGCGCCGGCAAGGGGGAAGCGAGAGACGCAACACTTGAAGAAATTCTGACTATCGAAAAAGAAGAAATAAGCCAGATTTTTCGGGTAGCAAAAAGGTATTTCCTTACTGATTTGGTCCACAAGATCAGAAAGCGATTTTTCAAAAGCAATGTCGTGATCGGATTTGATATCGGGACGCAGAATGTAAAGTATACACAGATTCGCAGAGATAAGGGAAAAAACATCCTTGACCGCTACCGGATGCAGGAAATAGGCATAAAATCTAATGATTCAAATGAAATAATTCGAAGCAAAACTGCCCTCGCAATCCAAAAAATCATTCCGCATGATATTTTGCCGATTGCCGATGTGTCCGTTTCGTTCAGCAGGCTTCCGGTGTTTATGAAAACCGAGAAGCTGCCTTCCATGGATAAAAAGGAATTGCATCAAGCTGTTATGTTCAGGGCGCAAAAATTAGTTCCGGAGACAATAAAAAATCCTGAGATAACGTACGAGATAATTGAAAAATCCGAATCGAAAGAAGAGTCGATGCTCTTGATCCGTGTATACATAATCGACAAAACAGAATTATCGGGATGGATACAGGTATTGAACGAATGTGGAATCATACCGGAAAAAATCACCTTGCCGCATATGTCGATTCAGGAAAATCTCCGTAAGTTTTTTCCGGCTGCATTGAAGGAAGGAGTTGTGGTATTCGACTTCGGGGGTGAACATTCTCAATTAACTTTCGCGGATAAAGGCAGTATAAAACTTGTCAGGGAAATAGAGACGGGCGTAAGCGATTTCTTAAATGCGCTGACAGGAACCATTCATCTCGAGGACAGAACGATCGAGGTGAACCGTGAATTGGCTGAAGAATTGTTAAGAACATATGGAATATCCGATAAAAACAGCATAGGGTACACAAAAGAAAAAATTCCAATTGCAAGGATTGGAATATTACTCTTTCAGACTGTGGAAAAACTCGTACATGAACTTCACAGAAGCATCGATTTTTACCGGTCGAATTTCAACAATGTCTCCATTGAGTCAATATTGGTTACCGGAGGCGGTTCTGAAATAATAAATCTCTTTGACCTGCTTCAGAATCAATTCGGTATACCCGTAAAGGAGTTCTCATATCTCCAAAAACTCACCATCGGCAGAGATATTTCCGAACTGGACCAATTGGTGCAGGATGCCAATTTACTCTGTGGTTCCGTAGGTTTGGCGCTTGATAGCACCAATGAACTTAATCTGCTGTCCAAGAAAGACCAGCAGCGGAAATTAATGAATTTGGCTGCATTGGGAATTGCAGTGACATTCGTGACCATGCTGGCGATAATCCTAAATATTTCGATTGGTCTGGGAAGTGATTACAGCAATATTTTATCTCTACAACAAGATGCAAACCGGGAATTAAGGAGCAGACAACCACGCAGGAGCGAATATGCCACCCTGCTAAACCAGGTAAGTAATGCCTCGAATCTGCAGATTTTAATTGAGGAACAACTTGGATCGAAAGAGGAGAATGATTCCATCGAAAACATTTTGAAATTGCTGTCACTTTACAACTATTCCGATAAAATAATAATCAATAGTATCGTCATTAACGAACGAATGTTAGAAAATATTAGTGCAGGAAATACAATTCAGACAATTTTAGCGCCTCGTTCTATTATCTTAAAGGGGAAAACACTTGCCGAAAACATAAATAACTCTATCGTGGAGTATATTTTATATCTGAAAGGAATTCCGTACTTTGACCGGGTTGAAAAGCAGTCTTATGAGGGTGAAGATTTCAACGACCAAAGATATTTTCAAATTTCGCTATACTTAAAGGGGACGCCGAAAAATGGTAATAAGTGAGCAGTTATCGCTGTCGACGCATGGAAATTCTGAACTTTCGGACATAACCGGGCGTGTAAGCGCCTTGTTGGAAAAAAATGATATAAATAACGGGATAGTCACCATATTTGTTCCCGGGTCGACCGGGGCAATAACAACGATTGAATTCGAAAAAGGAGCTGTTACAGATTTGCAGCAATTACTCGATGATGTGGCGCCTCCCGACAAAAATTATTATCACAACCAGGCATGGGGCGATGGCAACGGACATTCTCATCTGCGATCCGCATTGTTAGGTCCTTCGATAACGGTACCATTTATAAACAAAAAGATGACTCTTGGAACCTGGCAGCAGATAGTATTTATTGACTGCGACAATCGTCCACGGCAAAGAACCCTTGTCGTTCAAATTATGGGAGATTGATCGGTTATGACAATTGCACGCAAGGCATTGGAGTGGGTTGACGGTTCTCTTCGCTATATAGACCAGGAAAGTTTGCCAGGAAAATTGCAATACATAGAAACTGGGAATTACAGGAATGTTATAGATGCAATAAAAAGATTGAAAATTAGAGGAGCGCCGGCGATAGGCATTGCTGCCGCTTTCGCTTCTGTTCTGGCAGCTAAAGAGGGCGCTTCAAACACGGGCAATAATTTTGTTTTGTGGCTGGAGAATGTACTGAGCGAAATTGAGCAAGCAAGACCCACTGCAAGAAACTTATCCTTCGCAATCGGTCAAATGAGAAAAATACTTCAGAATTATGACGGAAAAGGAAAGGTAAAAGTCGTTGAGGCTTTTTTGACGGAGGCAAAAAGATTATACGATGAAGATACCGAGTTGTGCAGAAAAATCGGGATGTTTGGCGCAGAGTTAATTGAAGACGGATATAATATCATTACCCACTGTAACACGGGTATGCTTGTGACAGCAGGGATAGGCACAGCGCTTGGAGTAATATATTACGCAAAAGAACAGGGTAAAAAGGTACATGTATATGCTGATGAAACCCGTCCTTTGCTGCAGGGTGCAAGGTTGACTACATGGGAGTGCATGAATCTTGGAATCCCTGTTACGCTGATATGCGACGGAGCGGCGGCGGACGTTCTGCAAAGAAAAAAGATTGGTTGTGCTATCGTAGGGGCAGACCGCATCGCCGGTAACGGCGACGTAGCCAATAAGATAGGGACGTATTCGTTAGCGGTAAACTGCAAAGAACATTCGGTTCCTTTTTATGTGGCAGCCCCGTATTCCACATTCGATTTTTCCCTGGATTCAGGGTCCGATATTCCAATTGAGATTCGCGACGGTAAAGAAGTTTCCACCCTGCTGGGGAATGCAATCGCTCCTGAAAATGTGGATGTGTACAATCCTGCATTCGTTATAACGCCGTCAGAACTAATCTCGGTAATA
>JADFON010000137.1 GCA_022562855.1 Candidatus Zhuqueibacterota bacterium
TTCAATATCCTGCTCACCCGCGAGCAAGTCTCTAAGCCGGTTCGATATATCCATCACAACATTTTTTTCAATCGTACCGCCGGGACCGATGGCTCCGGGCTGACTGCCGCCGTGACCGGGGTCGATCACAACCCTGAATTTTTTGTCGGAATTTTGATTATACGTAAGCTCAAATTGGGCAGGGTAGTTCGAAAAAACCATCTCCGGTTCTTCCTGAAGAGACTTGAACGTAAATACCAAACGTGATTTTCTCGGTTCGATCTGCTCCATTTCGATCTTCTGCAAATTGCCGAAATGTATCGTTGTTCCGCGGGTAACATTTAACCTGCTGTCATCCAATTCCAGAAAATATTGATTTTCAGAAGTTTTGCCGAATTGATACCGGGGAATAACCTCTTCTGTACCGGGCGTCAACGGAATCGTAATGAGGTTTCTACTGTAGGATACATCGTTTATCAGAAAATCGGGTGGGATGTTACGTACATAATCATCGTAATATATGCCGCCGGAAATAACGGCAAATATGGTAAAAAATGAAATCCCGGGGAGTTTGCTCAAGAATTTCGACCACCCGGACCGCGTTATTTTTCTGTCCATTGGGTATCCACCACTACGTGGAAAGTTACAGGGATAATCAGACTAAGTGCAAGATGCATTATAGAACTATGGATTAATCAATTTCCCCGGCGTCAAAAAGTAAATACAAATTTCTAATAATACAATTCAAATTAAACTATACATTATCTCTACGGCGCTTGTGTCATAAAGTTTTATGAGAGTGTTGCAAAACCCGTGAAAACGGGAATCCATTAAATCAATCGAAACATATCTGGATTCCGTGTCCCCAGAAAGAAGGGGCAGGCCCAAAAACAGGGGCCACATAGTGGCAGGCAGGCTAAGCACGGAATGACATTTTTCCCCTTTCCTCAAATAACACAACGTGCAGAGAATTCGATCCTTATATCCGTATTCACAAAAAAAACCGGCATCATACCAATGCCGGTTTTTTTATATGGTTGATACTCAGAAAATCAGCAAAAATTAGACAGTCATATCCTCTTCGACCAATTCCTCATCAAAACTCTTCACTGCTTCGTCAACGGTCTCATAGTTTTTAAACACTTTAATGATCTGGGAGATAATCATTATACTCTTGACCTTCTTTGTCAGCCGCGCCAGTCTGATTGAGCCGTTCTTGTTGACAACAGAAGTGTAACAAGCGATCAGCGTACCAAGACCAACACTGTTGATCCATTTTACCTTGCCAAGGTCAAAAACAATTTCGGAAACGTTTTCATCGAGAAGTTCGTCGATCCTGTCGCGCAGTTCCTGGGTATCGGATCCCCCCATCAGATTCCCCTTGATCGTAAGAACCATGACTTCATTGATCTTTTTTTCTTTAAACGTCATCGGTATCACTCCTTATATTTTTTCACAGATAAATCGTCACAACTTACTTGCATCATCTAATAATTGTCATTTGCATAAGGATACGTCAAGACGGCAAAAGAGTTTCAAACAGGGGAATCAATAGCTCAAATTTTCAACAAAAATTGGGCAAGCGCATCCAACCAATTCTCCTCGATAAATTCATCTATTTTTATGACAGTAGCGTAGACATTCCTGCCTGCCCCGCTTTTCGGGCCTGCCCCCGTTTTTCGGGCCTGCCCCCGTTTTTCGGGTCTGCGAATAAAAGATCTGGATGGCTGACTTCAATTTATTAAATCTGATTAATTCATAATCTTTTGAATTCGTCATACAACACGATGTAAAAGGTCGTGGCACCCACAAACGTGTTTGTGGGTGAATCTTCCACTAACTTCAATAATAACAATCCCGCTTAGCCCCGAAGGGACTCCTGTGGAGCGGTAAAGAGCAAATCTAAGGATTCTATAAATTATCCGGGTTAGAAAAAATATATTTCTATCAGCATAAATCTTAAACGATTTGCTTCAATCAGCGTCAGAATATATTAAAAATACAACCTCATAAATTATTTTTGTTTTGTTCAGGTTTCCCGTCAGTTCGCATCTATGACAATCAGGCGGATTTTTTCTTGACCTGCAAACCGAAATTGTGTATTTTATTTGACCTTTTTTGATTAGTATGAAATCAAACAACAATAAAGCAGGAGGAAATTTGATGAGTTTGTCTTCCTTTTTTCACTCGAGAAAAAAATCAAGTAACGGAGTAATAACCGGGTATTTTTTGGTTGGGTTAGCGGTTGTTCTTCTTTTTTCAACCGTTGCCGCCGCCCAGCAAAAAATAGACGAGGAGTATACGCGGTTGATACGTGAAAACACATATGGACCGTTCACAACAAAATATGTCGATTATCTCCCCTACTCTAAGAACGTGCCGACGCCTCTAGACGTTCTTGGACATATTGCCGGCGCGCCGGATGTCCTGACTTACACCAAGGATATCTACAATTATATGCGCAGACTCGACGAAGCTTCCGACAGAGTAAAAGTTTTTACTATCGGAACAACAGAAGAAGGAAGAGAGATGATAGTCGTTCTTATTTCGGACAAGGACCACATCAAGAACCTCGATAAACATAAAGAGATGACGGCAAAACTCGCCGACCCAAGAACGATAAGCGAATCCGAAGCGGAGGATTTAATAGAAGATACTTTGCCGTTTTATATGTCGCTTGCGGGGCTGCATTCCGGAGAGACCGGTTCTCCGGAAATGCACATGGAACTTGCGTACCGTCTTGCGGTCGATGAATCTCCATTCATCAGGGATATTCGAAAAAACTCTATAATAATGCTTGTTCCTGCCGCGGAACCCGACGGGCGTGATAAAATCGTCGATCTACATATGGCAAAAAGGATCGATCCCGATGCGGTGGTCCCTTCAAGGCTGATATGGTGGGGAGCGTATGTCGCGCATGATAACAACCGTGACGCGCTTTCTCTCTCGCTGGAATCGTCAAAAAACGTCAATAGGACTTTTCTCGAATATCACCCTCAGGTATTGCATGACCTGCACGAATCCGCAAGCCATTTATATATATCAACCGGCACCGGTCCATATAATGCGTGGTATGACCCTATCGTGATAAACGAGTGGCAGTCGATGGCATATGTCGAGATCAGCGAAATGACGAAATTGGGTGTTCCCGGCGTGTGGACGCACAACTTTTTTGACGGCTGGGGAGCAATGTATATGTCATATGCGGCGAATTCACACAACGCAATAGGCAGATTTTATGAGACACAGGGAGCCGGAGACGCGAGAACACGCGACATAGGCAGCCCGGGAAGAAACCCGCAGCGCGCATGGTTTCGTCCCAATCCGCCTCTTTCTTTTACAAAGTGGTCGATCCGTAATAATAACAACATCATGCAGAGCGCGCTTCTTATCGGTATGCATAATACCGCTGTAAACAGAAAACTGTTTATGGAGAACTTTTACCTGAAAAGCAAGCGCTCCGTCGAGAAGGCGACAACCGAGGGACCCGCCGCATATGTATTTCCGGCAAGCGATACGCGTAAATTTCAACAAGCCCGTCTTCTCAACCTGCTTCGTCTTCAGGGTGTAGAAGTACACGAAGCCAATTCCTCTTTTACCGTAGAAGACCAAACTTTCGGTGCAGGTAGTTACGTGGTGAGATTAGACCAGCCATACTCCCGTGCAGCCGATATTTACCTTGACAAACAGTATTATAATCCGAACGATCCAAGACCGTACGACGATACGGGATGGACACTTGGTCCGCTTTATAATGCAAAAACCGTCCGTATAGAAGACGTGTCGATACTTTCGGTCTCGATGACCATGATGGATGAGATCAAGCCTGAGGGCGGTGTAAAGGTTCTGACTCATGAAGATGATCAAAATGTGAGCTTTTTAGATGAAAGAAAACCAATCATTTATGTTGACGGAATAAAAGTGCAATCTGAAATTTCAGCAGGGAGTCTAATGGGATCGCCGGCATCCGGCGGACTCCGAAAACTTGTTGTTTACCCCCGGATTGACGATTTTGCTTCAACAGCTTACTTGATAAACTATAACGCAAATAACAATCTCATAACTTTTAGATTCAGGAAAAAAGAACTGACCATCCATGGAGCTGAAGAGTCGTTCAGCGTTGGCGGTGTTGATTTCAGTTCGGGTACGTTTATTCTCCGTTCATCCGAAAATCCCGGCGACCTTGAGCAGCAACTTGACGAAATAGGTAAAGAACTCGGGTTTATTGCTTATGGAGTTTCAGAAGTTCCCGATGTCGGAATGCATGAAATAGAGGTTCCGCGGATTGCTCTCGTTCACAACTGGTATTCGACACAGACTGAGGGATGGATCCGTATCGCATTTGACGAATACGGCGTCGAATACGATTATTTCGGTCTCCAGAAAATCCGGGATAATTCAAGATTGAGAAGCGATTATGATGTCATTATATTCGGACCAATGAGTATGCAGCGAATGTTGAACGGCGTTGAAGGCGATAACCCGATTCCTTACAAGAAAACAGAACTGACCCCGAATATCGGACGTCAGGATGAGACCGACGATATCAGGGGCGGTATCGAATTCGACGGCGTGGTAAACCTGCAAAACTTCGTTAAATCCGGCGGTGTTCTCATAACCATGACAAGCGCCACAGAAATGCCGATCCATTTCTTTTTTGCACAGGGACTCTCACAAAAAGACACCGAAGGTTTGTGGGCGCGCGGCGGCGTTTATAAAGCCATTGTTGACGACCGGTCAAGCCCTATCGTATACGGGTATGACAATGAAGTCGGTGTATATTTCAGAAACTCCCCGGTCTTTAACGGGGGCAGGGCGACGGGCGGTCCGTTTTCGACCACAGCAAGACCGAGTGGGCGCGGCGGACCTGACGATGCCGATATTATCCAGGGAAGAGACAGAAATCTCGGTCAACCTTCCGGGAGCGAAGGACAGCCTGTAATAAGCAGGCGAGATTCTATCCAAAATCAACCGCAGAGCGGCGATGGATTTGCCCGTGGACGCGGCGGCAGAGGCGGTTTTGGCGGCAGAGGTGGTCGAGGAGGAGGCGCCGTCCAGTATAAAACGATTTTGAGCTTTAACAGCAATTCCCAGGACCTGCTGATAAGCGGCGGTATGAGAAACGGCGAGATTCTTGCCGGTACTCCTGCAATAGTCGATGCAAAAATGGGTGACGGTCATACGCTTCTGTTCAGCATAAATCCGTTCTGGAGAGGTGAAACTCAAGGATCGTATGCATTTGTGTTTAATGCGTTATTACATTACAACGATCTGAAATAACCGGAAGGCGATATAAAGTCATTTTAAACCGGAACCACATTATCAGCGCAGCCGTTCCTATACATAAGGAGTCCGGCTGCGTTTTGTTTTGGATATGAAGGGTATGGTACACTACCGCATAGTGATTGGTTAGGCATGCCGCTACAAATCGGCGGAACTGCTATATTATAAAAATTGGATGTAAAAATGAATTATTATAAATCTATCCGTTTGTTGTTTTATTTAGTCATAGTAATTGCTGTACATTACAATACACTATATGCCGGGCAAAGCGTAAATCTGAGGTTAAACTTGTCTAAGGGAGATACGTATTACCTTGCATCGACAAACGAGCAGACAATTACCATAGAGATGATGGGGATGCTTACTGAGATCGGTATGAACCTGAGATTTGGTCAAGAGTTCCATGTCGATGATGTACAAGGCAATATTTTCAACATTCGCACGACGTTTACGGACGTTGCTATAAAAATGGATATGGCTGGAGGTATGTTTGGAATATCGAACGTTGATTACGACTCGAGAAGACAGTCGAATCCGGACCACCCGGTCGCAAACATTTTCGCCGGTTTGGTCGGTGAAAGTTTCTCAATG
>JADFON010000138.1 GCA_022562855.1 Candidatus Zhuqueibacterota bacterium
GGAATGAGTGGAGCAAACCTGTGATCATCGCACTATTCAGAGCTCGCCTTGTTGTCCTAGTTGTTATTGCGTGGGGGCTCCCAGGGTGTGTTCGGTTCCTCACAGGTAGACTGGCTGCCATGGGAGATGCCTCAGTAGCGCTCCAAGGCGGAAGCACGCTCGATCTCACGACCGCAGATTCTTGGCGACTAGTGTTGGTCCATTTGTTCCATGAGGGGTTGACCGGTACCTTGTGTTGTTTCCCTATTGGGCACGCACTCTTGATCGCGTCCAGGAAACGGCCTAGTGCCTTGGCTCTTGTTCGAAATGACGACGAGCTTGAAATGCTCGTGACCGCGATAGAGAGAAGTTGACACAAGTCTGAACTCCGTGGCCCTCTGTGGCCCTCCGTGGTTCAAACCCGTTGGAGTAACGCATGACAGAAGAAACCCCGGCAGAAGAGTCCGATGGCAATGAAAGAAAATCGGAATAATTGCAGAAATTTGGCTGATTTCGAAGATACATAAATTATATTCATCGTAATTTGCTATCTAAATATGTACAGTAAGGAATATCTACAGGAAGAAAATTTCGTTTTAAAATAGCAGAGTTATATAAAAATATCTAAAAGCTTGTTTTCTCATTTTTTTTGAATTTGACAATTAATCTGGTATCCGGGCAAGAATAGGAGAGGGATGATGAAAGAATTCGTCGAATTTATAGCCAAGCATCTGGTCGACAAGCCGGATGAAGTTGTGGTAACGGAGGTAGAAGGCGAGCGCACTACTGTATTTGAGCTTCGCGTCGGAGACGGTGATCTTGGTAAGGTTATCGGAAAGCGAGGTCAAACAGCCAAATCTATCAGGACTCTTTTAGGAGCGGCGTCTGCCAAAACCGGTAAACGTGCGGTCCTGGAAATACTTGAATAACCCCGCGTACCCGGGGTATAAATCCTGATAATTTCTGAGTCTCTTTACTTTGGACATTGTTCAAATCGGAAAGATTCTGCGTCCTCATGGGATGAATGGAGCTGTTGTAGTACGGATTTTTGCGGATAACCCGAGAAATTTGAATCCGGGAGTCAGAGTTACCTTAATTCCTGAAGACTCGGATTTTTCTTCTTTAACGATAGAATCTGTTTTTCCGTACAAAAATAGTTACAGAGTTGAATTTCGTGAATTAAAAGACAGAACATCCGCTGAACGTATAAGCAAAAAATTGCTTGGTGTTCCCAGGCGTTCTCTTGAAAAGTTGTCGGATAATCGGTATTACGTATTCGACCTGGTTGGCTGTAAAGTTTACACAGTAGAGGGAGAAGCAAAAGGCCATGTGGATGACGTCGTGAATAATCCTGGTAATGACCTTTTGAACATTATAGATAATGAAAAAAGTTATTTGATCCCAATGGTAAAGAAATTTATTAAATCGATTGACATAGAAAAAGGTAAAATAATCATAGACCCGATAGAAGGGCTGTTGGATTCGGAATAATATTACGCTTCTCATTATATCTTGATTTATGCAATTCCATATAGTTACAGCATTCCCGGATATAGTTGAAGGCTCGCTGGGTGTTTCGATACTAAAACGTGCTATAGATAATGGGTATATCAAAGTCAATGTTGTACCTCTCAGGAACTTTGCGGATGGTAAACACCTGCAGCTGGACGATTATCCCTATGGCGGTGGCCCCGGGATGGTTTTAAAGCCTGAACCGATTTTCAGGGCTTTCGAATCACTCAAGATTGACAGAAAAGATACGAAAACAAGATTAGTATATATGTCGCCTCAAGGGGCGGCGCTGACGCAGAAAAAGTTAAAAGAATTAGCCGCGCTGAATTCCATTGTGGTTCTATGCGGCAGGTATAAAGGTGTAGACCAGAGAGTAATCGACAATTGGATCGATGAAGAGATTTCGATTGGGGATTATGTTCTTTCCGGCGGCGAAATTCCGTCGTTGGTGCTCGTAGACGGTGTTTCCCGGCTGATACCGGGTGTACTGGGCAATGCGGAATCGGCGGCAAGCGATTCGTTTCATTCGAATCTTCTTGATTGTCCGACATACACACGCCCTGCAAATTGGCAGGGATTACCGGTGCCGGAGGTTCTGCTTAGTGGAAATCACAAGAAAATAGAAGAGTGGAGATTAAATAAATCGCTTCAAAAAACGGAGATGTGCAGGAACGATCTGTATATGAAATATCTCGATAACATTGAGGAAAATAATAATGAGTGAAGTAGCGGCAACCGACCAAAAAGAGACAAAAGTAATTAATCCTGAATTTAATGCAGGTGATACGATTGAAGTCCACGTTCGTGTAATAGAGGGGGATAAAGAGCGAATACAGATTTTTAAGGGTGTCGTAATAAAAAAGCGCGGATCCAGCGAAACCGGTACTTTTACCGTCCGGAAAATTACTGAGGGAATTGGCGTAGAAAGAATATTTCCCTTGGAATCTCCAATGATCGCAAAGATCAAGATTGTATCTCGTGGGCTGGTAAGAAGAGCCAAGTTGTATTATTTACGAAACCTGACCGGTAAAGCAGCGAGAATCAAGGAAAAACGAACAAAGTAATTTAAGACTGTTGAATATTTCAGGGCACAAGATTTGGTGCCGATATTGAATTAAAGATGTCTTACTGTTGAAACTGTGCTGGAGAAGCCTATGAAAATCCGAATTATCGGTACTATAGTCTGTCTGTCAGTTTTAGTGTTCAGTTGTAATAAATTTGTAAAATCCCCACCTATCAGCTCCACAGAACCCTCCTTACCTCAGACACCTTCATCTTATGAACGCCCGGAATACATTGTCGAACTTGAAAGAGAACTCGAACAGGTTCCGGATATTGTACAGAAGCTACAAATTATTTATGAACGAGCTTCGGATTTTCATTCTGAAGGAAATATCCTTGCCGCGCGGCAGATTTTTGAAGAAGGCGTGGATCTTATATTCGCATACGAGGAAAACGAAGAAAACGTAAAATATCCTGAATATCTTAGATTGAAAGATAAAATCCTGAGCGATTTTCAGGTCATTCTAAGGAAAGAAGGATTTGAAATAAACGAGACCTCGACCAATATCCTTCAGCAGGAGATAGATATATTAAAAGGCATAATCGAAACCGAACGTGAGAACGAGCCAGCCATGGTTGTGCCGATGCCGACCGACCCGACCGTAAGCCCTATACCACAGATAATTAACAGCCGTATCCAGAGATGGGTCTCACGGTTCGCCTACGGAGACCAGCGTGTACATTTTGAAAAATGGGTCGAACGTTCGGGGAAATACGTTCCGATGATAAAACAAATATTGCGGGATCAGGGCATTCCTGAAGATCTTGCGTTTCTTGCAATGATAGAAAGCGGGTACAATCCGACCGTAATGTCAAGCGCCCGTGCAGTAGGGATGTGGCAGTTTATGTCAGCTACCGGTAAGCAAAACGGCTTAAAAATCGACGGCTATATAGATGAACGCAGAGATCCCATTAAGGCGACGAAAGCTGCTGCAAAACACCTGAAGGACCTCTATTTTTACTGGGGAAAGGATTGGTATCTTGCTCTTGCCTCTTATAATGTTTCTGAAAGACGTCTAAGGCAGGCTATCCGGAGATTCAACACTTACGACTTTTGGAAACTTCAATGGCCCCTGCCACAGCAGACGCGCAATTTCGTTCCGAAGTTTTTGGCTGCGGTTGAGATAATGAACAACCTGGGAAAATATGGGTTCAGTCAACCGGTTACAAGTACCCTGGAATTTGAGGAAGTGACAATAAACAGGCAGGCAAGCCTCGACGTTATCGCAAAAGCCGCCGGAGTAAGAGAATCGGTTGTCCGCGAGCTTAATACCGAATTGATAGTTTCTATAACCCCTAAAATCGATTCATCTAACCCGGAATACACGCTACGTGTACCTTCCGGAACAAAAGACAGGTTTATTGTGAATATTGCCGCTGTACCTGCAGAAAATCTAATATCAAAAATAAGCCATAGGGTGAGACGGGGTGAAACAATATCCGAAATTGCCGAAATGTACAGGGTTAGTCAATCCCAATTAATGACAGTAAATAATATTAGAAACGTAAGAAGGCTTCAAATAAACCAGGAGTTGATAATCCCCCGTCCTTCCGGCGGATTTACCGCTTCGTATGTCGAAAGAAGCGTAGCGGCTACTGTCGACAGACCTTCGGTACCGAGAGATGCCGAACGGCGCCGGAAAATCACATATACGGTGAGAAAGAACGACACTCTTTGGGATATCGGTCAGGAATTCGGTGTCGGTGTGAATAATCTCCGCGCCTGGAATGGATTGAGCCGCTACGGGTATCTTTATCCAAACCAAAAGCTTTCGATATGGCTTCAACCGTCGTCGAATATCTCTGTTGAACCGGCATCGAGACCGCAAAATGCTAACATCGGCGGCAGCGCCAGGATAGTTCATACAGTACGTCGTGGAGACTCTATCTCAAGGGTAAGCCAACTGTACGGTGTGCGGATAAACGATATTTTTGAGTGGAATAATCTTTCAAAATCGAGTATTATCTATCCTGGGGAAAAGATTTATTTATATCCCGGTACCGGTACAAACATAAATAACACGATCGAGGGCGAAGGATTTGCCTACACGGTAAGAAGGGGTGATAACCTCTGGGATATTGCGCGCAGGTACGGAACTACTGTTAACAAGATTCTGAATATAAATAACAAAAGGAGTTCTCGTATATACCCGGGAGATAAACTCGTCATACCGGCTTCACAACCTAACGGACGGTCGCCTTCCCTGTAATAATAACCTTTTTGTTTGACTTTTAATGTTTAAATCTGTAATTTAAATCGTTGTAAGTTTAAGTATTACAACGATTTTCGGCATTTATTTGTTTTGAAATATACAGGAATCCCTAACGTACTATTGCCGTATTATACTTACCTGTTTAAATATGAAGACGAAAATCTTTCGGAGGAGGTAGCGTGACAAAAGCTGAAGTCGTAAGCATTATTGCAAACGCTACGGGATTAACAAAGGTTGAAACCGAGGCAGTAGTAAACGGATTTATAACTACCATCAGAGATTCGTTAAAGGAAGGAAAGGGTATTGAAATAAGAGGGTTTGGGACATTTAAAGTGAGAGAAAAGAAACCCAGAATCGCACGAAATCCGAGAACAGGCGAAAAAGTCAATATCCCAAAGAAATTTGTACCTGTATTTAAACCGTCAAAAGAACTTAAAAACATCATAGACAAAGAGCATAAAGCTAAATAGAAAACATAACTCGTCTTTTTTAAGACCCTAATATGGAGGTGCCGGATTTGCCAAGCGGGAAAAAACGAAAACGACATAAAATAGCTACTCATAAGAGAAAAAAGAGGTTGAGAAAAGACCGGCATAAAAAGAAGAATAAATAACCCACATGGTTCATGGTGACTGCATTCAACCATGAACCTTTTTTTTAGAGTATTAATTTTTTCTTTGCCGTTATGGATTCAAAAAACAGGCATACCGTTTCAGAAATCACAAAAATCATAAAACTCACCCTTGAGGATAGATTTTATTCGGTGTGGATCGAGGGTGAAATTTCTGATTTTAAGCGTCACTCATCAGGTCACCTCTATTTTATACTAAAGGACGAAAATGCTCAGTTGTCTGCCGTAATGTGGCGCGGCAAAAGCATGAGTCTCCCTTTTGTACCCCAGGATGGAATAAAGGTCCTCGCCAAAGGAAATATTACTGTTTTTGAAAGAAGCGGGCGTTATCAACTTGACGTAGATATACTGCAGCCTCTTGGGATTGGTAACCTGCAGATGGCATTTGAACAGTTAAAAATCCGTCTGAAAAATGAAGGATTGTTT
>JADFON010000139.1 GCA_022562855.1 Candidatus Zhuqueibacterota bacterium
TTCTTTGTCAATTTCGCCGGGTCGATTACCAAGCCGCTAACCCCGGACGCGGCGGGGCGCTGCCGTCTCTATCGCAACCTCGGCGAGATGCGCTTCGTCGATGTGACGGACAGTGCGGGACTCGGACTGATCGCCTTCGCCATGGCAGCGGCGTGGGGTGATTACGACAATGACGGCGACCTGGATATAGTGGTCGTAGGTCTTGATAATCTTGGTAATTCTGTGGCGGAGATATGGAAGTTCGAAGGCGGAGATTATGTGCTTGATACAAACCAGGACATGACCGGGCTACGGTATGCAACAGCGTCATGGGGCGACTACAACAAGGACGGTTATCTTGACCTGGTTACGACAGGAATGGACCGGTTTGGCGATTCGCGGACTATTCTTTATAAAAATACAAAAACAGGATTGAGAAACCTCCTTATTGCAGAAACTCTTCAGCCATTGCTGAACGTGTCCAAAGGCGACGCCGAGTTTGGGGATTTTGACGGCGACGGTGACCTTGACCTTGTTTTGTCCGGTCTTGACGCAAGCGGATTTCCAAACGCCGCCTTGTATAAAAACGACCCTGTCGGTTTTTTCAGCTATGACAATAGCAATTCTGAAATAATAAAAAAATTGTCCAATGGTTCGCTGGCTTGGATAGACGTAGATGCGGACGGCGATCTTGACCTGATGCAGACGGGATTAAATGCCAGGTGGGAATCGGAAACCCATCTATATGAAAATGAACCCGTCGGACGTCTTCGCGGTGACCTTTTATCCGCGATACAGGATGTATCCGGACCGTTTGCAATAGCAGACCTCGATAATGATGGCGATCTTGATATCGCGTTGGGCGGAAAAGACAAATTTTCTAACCTCTATGGAAATTTGTTGGAATGGAGCGGCGGCTTTACCCAAAATCTGCTGCAGTTTACAAGTTTAAGAAACGGGTCGATGGCATTGGGAGATTTTAATTCGGACGGAAAGCTTGATCTCCTTGTCAGCGGTGTGAATGAAACCCACGATTTCGAGACACTTTTATTTAGAAATACCTCCGCTGGTGCGTCGGTTACACCTGGCCCGCCTTCCGCTCTTAATCAGGCTGTTGTCACTAATAACCGAATTATATTAACCTGGGACAGGGGCTCGGATGCTCAGACTCCTTCCAATCTCTTAACATATAATGTTCGGATTGGTACGCAGTTGGATGAGAGCCAGATTTTGTCCGGTGTGAGCCCGGTAATAAACGGCAACGTCGGCAACGACCTGAGCCTGATTATGCATACACAGTTAGCTGAAGGCACCTATACCTGGAGTGTTCAAACTGTCAACGCACAATTGGAACGGTCTGCATGGTCGCAGGAAGATATTTTCCGTGTGGAGCAATTTGTCAGTTCTCTTCAAAATATTGCAGGTTTCCGGTTTTCGTCCTCTGCCTGGGGAGATTACGACAATGACGGCGACCCCGATTTTGTCATAGCAGGTACGGATGTTAACGGAGATAACAGGACGTTGTTTTACATAAATAATGATGGTCTCCTTTCGGAAGACCGGAATGTAAACAACAACATGATACAATTTAATAACGGTGATTTTTCCTGGGGCGACTACGATAATGACGGCGACCTCGATCTTGCCTACACCGGATTCTTTATCCGGGAAAGCGCCACGTCCGGAATTTATGTAAATGATAACGGTGTGCTGACCGAAATAAAAGAACCGTTTACTCCTGTCGGATTTGCTTCTCTTGACTGGGGCGATTACGATAACGACGGCGACCTCGATCTTGCTGTAATGGGTAAGACTTCTGCGGGACCATTTGTGACAAAAATTTATAATAACGATAAAGGGATACTTACCGAAGATACAGGTCAGTCAATAATGGGATATGCCAACGGTTCGCTGAAGTGGGTTGATTATGACAATGATGGCGATCTCGACCTGTCGTTAACCGGTCAAACCGCCAACGGCGATAACAGAACGAGAATCTACAAAAACGATCCGGTTGGCGTCTTGACCGAGGATTCGAATCTTTCCGATTTACCCTCGTACCAGTCAAGCGATATAATCTGGCTTGATTTGGATGACGACGGCGATCTCGATATGATTATCACAGGGTTTAACGACAATACTTCCAATGTCAAAACTGCGGTATTCGTTAATAATCCTACAGGGACATTAACCGAAGATGCCGCGCTTTCCGCCAACTTGAAGGGCGTTGTGGGCGGTTCGTTGACAGTAGGAGATTATGACAACGACGGTGATCCCGATCTTGTGGTAAGCGGTTTTGATCTATTAAATCCTATTTTAAAGGTTTACAAAAACAACGCGACAAGTTTTAGCGAAGAATTTTTGACGATTATTGAAGATCGCGGAGTTGATTTCAGCACCATATCGCTGATTGATATCGATGGCGACGGCGATCTCGAACTTGTAACGACCGGAAGAAGAAAAGTGGATGAAACAACGTTTATATCAACTTCGATAGTATACGATAATGTAAACGCAAGAAGTAATCCGAATACTGCTCCGCAGGCTGTTTCAGGTCTTATTTCTGCTGTATCCGGGGGGACGGCTGCGCTTTCGTGGAATCCGGCGGTTGATTTCCCAATCGGCGATCCACTAAGGGATTTTGTTACTTACCAAATAAGGATCGGCACGTCTCCGGGTGGCAATGAAATAATATCCGGTGTTCAAACATCAAACATCGGCACTTTTGGTTCTCTCACGAGCAGGGTAATGTTGGGATTGAAAAGTAACGACTATTACTGGAGTATTCGGTCTGTCGATAACGGTCTTGCCGCTTCGGAATGGTCTCTGGAAGAAACCTTTAGAGTCGACACAGACGCTCCCACCGTTAGTCCCGAATTTGTTACAATTACACCCGATTCGGTTGGAATAGGAACTGCAACTATATTTATAGTGATAACGGAAAATTTTGATCTGGATCTCCAAATACTTCCGGATGTGTCTGTTACACTGTCGAATGCATCGGAAGTACCGGTTTCAATACTTTCATATTCAGGCAATACCTGGATTGGTGAGTTTGATGTGCTGGAGTCATATCCAAGCGGTTCTGCGATGCTGAGTGTGTCCGGTGTAACCGATGCGGTCGGCAACGTCATGACCCCTGCAAACGGGATCAAGGAATTCCTCATTGATACCGACCGTCCCAAGGTGATAGTCACCAGTCCGCCATTTATCGAGGGAGGCGTTCAGGAAGGTGTGGGTAGAAACATCACACTTACAGCTACATTTGGCGAAACGATCAATCCGGTTTCGGTGGGCGATGACGTTTTGAAGCTGTTTCTTGGGTCGCAGGAAGTTACGGCGGCATCGAACGTACAGATCAGCAGCGATCTGCTGAGTATATCTGCATTATATTCGAATCTTGAATCAGAAACCGTTTACAGGGCAGTAGTAGTCTCAAAAGTACGCGATATAGTCGGTAATAGCATGGAGGGTGATTTTAGCTGGGAATTTAAAACTGCTCGAATAGTCTCGGCTCAATCGGGCGGCAGCGTATCAAATGCCGACGGAACAGTGACAATTTATTTCTCACCAAATGCGATTTCTGCTGATGCTGAAATTTCGATAGAGAAAGCAACGCCGACTTCTTTCCCGTCTTCGATAAATTTTATTGATGTTGCCTATAGTATCGGTCCAGCCGGCGGATTGAACCTGAACAAACCGGCACAATTGAGAATCGGGTATGACGAGGAGAACCTTCTTCTCAAATACCAATTCAAACCGGAATTTGACGAAAACAAGATTGTGATTTATCAACAGCAAAACGGAAATCCAGCAGCATGGGACAAAATAGGCGGCACAGTCAACACTTCCGATAATACAGTTACGGCGTCGATAAATAGTCTCGGAACTTTTGCTCTTTTTGAGGATTTGGGCGTGGGCACGGGCGCTGACGGAATTTTTGATATTTCGTTTTCACCAAGAGTGTTTTCGCCGAAGGGAACAACCGTACTCCGCAAGGAAACAGGCGTTAATTTCACTTTGGGAAATGCCGCAGAGGTAACGATTTTGATATTTAATACATCCGGGCGGCTGGTGAAGAGACTGCTTGATAACGCCGCGTTAAACAGCGGCAGGCAGACGGTCGTATGGAACGGAAGAGACGGTAATGGGAGAGTTTTGCCATCAGGTTTATATATGGTGGTGATCAAAAGCGGAAGCGGTTCCGAAATGAAAACGGTTGCTATATCCAATAAATAAAATAAGATAATCAAATCGAAAAGGGTATAAGCTATTATAAAACATATTATGAGAAATAATTTAGTTACCTACTTATTGACCGTTATTGTTACAAGCATGTCGATAACATCTAATATTTATTCTCAAACACAGTTTGAAGAGGTGACCTCTCAGGCAGGTGTCGTGATGAGTTTTACTTCCCGGTGGTCTACCGGTCTTGCGTGGGGAGACTATAATAATGATGGTTTGTTAGATGTTTATGTGACTTCATGGGGTCAGGCTTCTACCGGTCAAGCCCGCAATGCACTGTACCGGAATCTTGGATTCGGATTGTTTGTAAATGTTGCCGCTGCTGAAGGGGTCGACCTTGGCGATAATAGCACTGCGGCGGTCTGGGGAGATATGGACAACGATGGTGATCTCGACCTGTTTGTCGCAAATTTTTCCGAAGGTGATGTTATATTCAAGAATTTACTAATCGAAACCGGGTCTGCCTCTTTTGTCGATGTTACCGTTACTTCGAATTTTATTAACGAATCTGTCGGCAGGTCAAAGGCGGCAGTATGGGGAGATTACAATAATGATGGTTTCCTCGATATTTACGTATCAAAATTCTGGGGGAAAAACGCACTGTACAGGAATAACGGCGGGTCGACATTTTCACTCGTTGACGGTGTTGTTTCCGATGTCCGGGACAGCGAGTGGGCTAACTGGGTGGATTATGATGATGACGGAGACCTCGACCTGTATGTCGTAAACCGTGAACAGGAAAACAGACTGTACATAAACAACAACGGTGAATTTTCGGTTGACCCCGGTCTTTTGAACGATACGCAGTTCGGTAGATTTTCAGTTTGGAGCGATTTTGACAATAACGGCAAGCTTGATCTTTTTGTTGGAAATATTGGCGCTAATTCGCTGTACCAACAAATTCTGTCCGGGGATTTCTTAGAGGTATCCGGTGCAACAGGGGTAAAAACCGCACCAAATGCATGGGATACATGGGGCGGGACCTGGGGCGACTATGATGGAGACGGAGACCTCGACCTGGTTTTTGTGGGCGGTTTTGATGAAGTTGCTCCCTCGAGTAATTTTACCGGTACATTTGGAAATATTTTATTTAATAATAACGGGGGGTCTTTTACCGATGTAACTACGGCTGCCGGGCTAATACGAGGCGCTCTGAACTTCAGTACCGCTGAGGAAGTCGGAAGTTTTGCAAGCGCCGCCGCATTCGCCGATTACGACAATGACGGCGACCTGGATCTGATGATAACGAATACACACCAGAACCTCATGTATGAAAACAAAAACCCGACAAATAACTTTCTTAAAGTCTGGGTGCAGGGAAGAGGAGTCGGTTTTAATAATCGTAACGGAATTGGGTCAAAGGTGAGGATTTATAACACAAATGCACCGGGTGTTGTAGTTGCTATGCGTGAGATTCGTTCGGGTCCGGAACCGATGTACGCACACTTCGGTTTATCGCTAAGCGAAACGTATAATATTGAAATCTCGTTTCTAAATAACGGTTCGATCCCTGCTGATAAAGTGACTATCAGCGGAGTCAGCGTGCCGCTCGATACGGTCATAATTCAAAAATGAGAAATAGGAAATTGTAT
>JADFON010000140.1 GCA_022562855.1 Candidatus Zhuqueibacterota bacterium
TCCCATTCCGAACCCCAGATTACTTTAATAACATTCCACCCGGCGCCCCGGAAGGCAGCTTCGAGGTCCTGAATGATTTTTCCATTGCCGCGGACAGGACCGTCGAGCCGCTGAAGATTACAGTTAATGACAAATATGAGATTATCGAGTCTTTCGCGGGGAGGGAGCGTTATGGCGCCGAGGGATTCCGGTTCGTCGAGTTCTCCGTCACCAAGGAATGCCCAGATTTTTTGTCCCGTATCTTCTTTATGACCCCGGTCGATGAGATACTTGTCAAATCTCGCCTGATAAATAGACATTATCGCGCTAAGCCCCATAGATACGGTCGGAAATTGCCAGTAATTCGGCATTAACCAGGGATGCGGATATGATGACAATCCGTTTTCCGGGCTTAATTCCCGCCTGAAATTCTCAAGATGTTTTTCCGAAAGTCGTCCTTCCAGAAAGCTCCGGGCATAAATTCCTGGAGTTGAATGTCCCTGAAAGTAAATATGATCACCTCCGCATTCATGACCTTTTGCCCGGAAAAAATGGTTGAACCCGACTTCATAAAGCGTTGCAGCCGAAGCGTAGGACGATATATGCCCGCCGATATCTTTCGAAACCCTGTTTGCCCTGACGACCATTGCCATTGCGTTCCAGCGAATGATACTTTTAATGCGTCGTTCGATATCCCGGCTTCCGGGATAAGCCGGCTGTTTTTCGACCGGAATTGTGTTTAAATATGGCGTATTCGCGGTAAAATGAGCATGTACTCCGTGTTCCTGAGACCGGATCTGCAAAATACGCAACAGTTCCAGCACACGCTTTGAACCGGAATTATGGTATACATAATCGAGAGAATCTATCCATTCCCTGTTTTCGGCATCTATACTTTCTCTAGAGCCGATACTTGAATTATTGGACATAATGTGTACCTTGATCTGATATTCCCCATATTAACTCTCTGAAAGAGATTAATTGGGAATTGGTTGAATTATGTTTCAAATTAAGTGATGAACCTTCCAATTACAGATGAAAAACAGCTTATTGGGAATATTACGTATCTTCATTTGCTTTAATAATCAAGTTATCTGTTCAAAAAACAGACAATTCAGAGACACGTCTCCATTTTTTCTTCTTATCATTACATTCTGAAGTCACCTTCGCACCATTAAATTCAAGCTTAACACTCTCATCAAAACCAACATTTAAAGCTTCACCCTTTTGATGATTCATATTATTTATCTCATACTTGCTTTTCTGCATTGTAAAATAACAATTTAGAGTGAATCTTCAAAGCGCTTTACAGGTTTTATATGGTGAATAGTGGACAGATATTTTTAGAAACGCAATTTCAGGAGAACGCCTTCTGGGAACGACGCTCTTCTACATAGTGGCGGCTTATGCCAAACGTTCCAAAAATTTGCTCTTTACTTGACCGGTTATTTATAACCGCTTACCTGACCATCCTTTCCAGTTCTTCAAAAAATTGCTGCTCGATAAAGCCGCTGGACAACTGATCCTTCCAGCTATAATAACTCATCAGAGACCGTGAATATTTGCTCAGGTTTACGATGATCTCAACCGAGGTCTGGTTGTCATCAACCGATGTAACGACAATGGTCATATCGTACTTGGCTTTATCGATTATCCGCTCCCCTTTTTCCGGAAATATCGCCGATTTACCGAAATCCGATTTCGGGTCGATAGGAATAAAATCGGTAATGATCGAGCCCTTTTCTTTGTCAATCGCCTCGATATCGATGTCCTTGAATTCCAATATCGTCACCAGAGCGCCCCAGACCGTTTCAAAATCCCGTGCAAACCGGTGAACTTTTTGGCTCGGCATCACCGGAACAAAAGCCCGTGGTTCTTCACCGCAGAATATTCCGGATACAGCAAAAATCAGGAAGCATAACCAAATATGACACATTCGTTTATGTGCTTTCGTAACCGATAGGATCATAATTAAATATTACTTACTTTTTTCAACTATTGCAACAAAAACCCGGAATGAATTACATCAAACCGGGTTATAATAATATCATCGGTATTTACCGGCTTTTATTCTTCCGCCTGTTTTTCGACCCATTTCGTACCGACCGATTTTGGTCTTGTCAACGCAGTTCCCAGCATTCTGTTCACAATCAATTGCGCGAGCATTCCCATTGAACGCGATACGCTGAACAACACTGTATAATAGGAAAACTCTTTAAGACCGAAATGGTAAAGAAGCGAGCCCGAGACGGCATCGACATTAGGCCATGGACTTTTCGCTTTTCCATGTTCTCTAAGAACGTCGGGTATGGTGTCGTACATTAATTCTGCCGTCTTAAATACGGGATCGTCAGGAAAAGAACGTTTCCCGAAATCGAGAAAAGCTGTAAACCGCGGGTCGGTAACACGGAGAACAGCATGACCGTACCCGGGTATTACCTGACCTGAATTGAGGGTTTCCCATGCAAAATCTTCCAATTGCTTCTTTGTAGGCGTTCCATTATAACGTTCGTTTATGCTGAGTACGAATTTCAGACATTCCTGGTTTGCAAGTCCGTGCAGCGGTCCGGCAAGACCGTTGAGTCCGGCGCAAACCGCGTAAAAAGCGTTAGACAAGGCAGACCCTACTGTATGACACGAAAAAGCGCTCACGTTACCACCTTCGTGATCGCTATGAAGAACGAGATAAAGACGGATTAGTTTCGCAAATTCCCCATCCGGATCGTCTATACCCAGCATGTGCGCGTAATTTGCACCCCAGTCAAGATCCTTATCGTACGAGATTAATGCACCTTTGTTATAGTGAATCCTGTATACAGCCGCAGCTATACCGGGCAGACACGCCAACAGACGCAGGGCGTCTTCGAGCATCGGTTTCCAATAATCTTTCTTGTTCATCCCCTTTGCATACATCTTCCTGAATTCCGATTCCCTTTCCATAACCAGAATGCCAGTATTGAGCATAACCATTGGGTGAGAATCCTGCGGCATCGCTTTCAAAACGCTGAATACATATTCCGGAACTTCGCTTCTCCCCGAAAGGTCGTTAAACAATGCGGTGAGACCGCGCTCTCCGGGCAGCTCCCCTGTGCATAAGAGATAAAAAATTTCCTGGGGAAATTTATCGGTTAATTCGAGTATCGGTATTCCGCGAATTATAAGACCCTTGTCCGGCTCGACTAACGACGTGTCACATATTAAACCCTTAACTCCCCTCATCCCGCCATACGCCTGGGCTACCGTCACCTCGGATATTACCCTGTCTCCGTGTTCCTTGAGAATCGCGGCTTTTTGCTCACGTAATAAGCTTACTTGCGATGATAGTTTATCCTGAAGCGTAACCATAATAAACTCCTTCTGTTTCAAACAAAGTCAATTAAAATACAACGGATATCATTTGTCCTTTATCAAAGCATTGTCGTGCACTATATTAAAACGCCCTGTATTGCGAATTGGTTCAATTCTATCGTGGAATTGAACCTGATTTAAACCGGGATATATCTAAAAATGCGGCAAAAAGCATTCCTAAATTACACCGACACATTATGTACATAATAATACGGGAGAATGATATTCAACGAAGCACAGTTTTGTAAAAATTGGGAAAAACAGTAAAATTTATAAATTGAATATGCTAAGTACAAAAATTCAGCAGGTAAGATAAAATTGAATTCTCAGGCACAATACAGACAATAAAACCATCGATTCAATATATGGATACTTTCCTTCACAAATAATATGCTTTTATTTAAAGTAATATGCAACAAAAAATTCTTGCTTATTACCATAAAAATGCGTTAAATATGTACTTTGCTGATATAAGATGCGTTGGTAACTCATTAAAACACAGATATTTAGCCTCAGGCGAAAGGAACGATAATGCACAGAATAGTATTCACATTTGTATTTGGGATGGCTTTTTACAGCAGCGGTGTGGCTCAGATTCCGCTTAAAACATACGAAGTAGACCCGATAACCATAACAGCAACACGGCTTGACCAGCGTTTTGCCGCAACCAGAAACGTATCGGTCATAACCCAAGAAGATATAGAAAGACTACCGGCACAATCGGTAGCGCAGCTTATGAATTACGCTTTGGGCGTTTCAATGAATTCCCGTGGAATTGCCGGCGTACAGTCCGACCCGTCACTGCGCGGCGCCGGTTTTGAGCAGATACTCATAATGCTGGATGGCATCCGGATGAATGACCCGCAGACCGGTCATCATAATATAAACCTCCCTGTGTCTATACAAGACATCGAGAGAATTGAAGTGCTTCGCGGTCAGGGTTCGGCTTTATATGGACCGGACGCATTCGGCGGCGTTATCAATGTAATTACAAAAAACCCGTCGGGAAAGCGAGTAAATGTCGATATCAGGGGCGGTTCGTTTAACTCTTTGATTTCTGCCGGTTCTGTTTCTTTACCTTCATCCTTTGGTACTCATACGATTTCATTTGAATCGTCACAATCCGACGGCTCCGATTACAAAGATCCATTTACTAATGAAGAAAGAAACGACAACCGTCAGTATCGTATCACTACGGTGCACTGGAAAAGTGACTACAGGAAAGACAACCACCGGTTTTCACTGTCCAGCGGTTATGTGGAGAAAGACTTTGGGGCACAGTATTTTTATACAAGTATCGGCAGTGAATATGAAGAAACACGGTCGTTTTATGCAAGTTTGAAGAATGTCTCATCGTTTACTCCCTCTTTTACTTCTACGGTAACTCTCCATTTCAAACAGCACAAGGATTATTTCAACCTATTTATCGACAATCCATCCATTTACACGGCAAACCATACGACAAAGAGGATCACCGGTGAATGGTCGGGCAGATACAACAACGACGATTTTGGAAGTTTAACTGGCGGAATAGAGTTAATTCATGAGAAAATCGCCAGTAACAGGCTTGGAGATTTTGACAATAACCGGTTTTCGGTATTTGGTGAATACGGTAAATTGATAGGAAACAAATTAATGGCTGTCGCCGGCGTCCGCTTAGACAATCATTCCGAATGGGGAACGGAAGTAAATCCCTCCGTCAGTTTCGGTCTCGTTGTCAGCCCGGATTTGTTTTTGAAGGCATCCGCCGGCAGGTCGTTCAGGGCGCCCACTTTTATAGAACTTTATTCACCGGAAGCCTCCGGTAACCGGGGAGATTCAGGGTTAACCCCGGAGAAGGCTATATCATTTGACATTGGAGTGGAATATTCACTAAATAATAGTATCAAAGGTGCTACTACATACTACCGCCGCGACCAGGACCAGACTATTGACTGGACAGATGCGGGAGATTTTTTCCAGGCGGTCAATTTTTACGATATTGTCTCCCAGGGTATCGAACAGGAATTGTTGATAACACCCGTAGATAACCTCGGAATCTCGGTTTCTTATACATACCTCCACCAGAATATCGACAAAGATGAGATTGACTCCCGTTATTTGTTTATTTATCCTCAACATCATTTTTCGCTTTCTCCGTCCCTGAGGATAAACCGGAACTTCGATATAACGCCCGTTCTCTCATGGCAGGAACGAACTAAATTCAACACCTATTGGATACTGGATATACGGGCAAACATACGTTACGGTAATCTTAAATTCGTCTTCGATGCGTTAAACCTCTTTAATGAAGAATACCAGGAAATCCGCAACGTTCCCATGCCCGGCAGAGCGGTATATGTCGGTGTTGGATTTTCATATTAGAATGCGGTCGATTTACAAATAACAGGGACTTTAACGTGCAGGAAAACACAATTTTTCGGCACAAGGGAACCTCTTTGAATAAATTTGCATAAAAGAAGTAGTAC
>JADFON010000141.1 GCA_022562855.1 Candidatus Zhuqueibacterota bacterium
GGATAGGACCCATAGTGGGTGGGATTACCGGCGCGCTTGTTTATTCGAAAGGAATCCAGAGCAAGGACTGATCCCCTTCTGATGGAAAAGCAGGGAATAAATGCGGTTTCAACTCAAATTAACTGAACTTTGGTAAAAATTAACGATGCCGTTTTCCTGAACTTGGTTCTGGATCTACTTTCAATAAAAAAAATCACAAATGAGATGCTGAAATGAATTCAGCAAGACAAATTTACTAATTTTCAGTCAAATTAATATAAGCCGAGGCGATAAAATATGAACAGACAAGAATGTCCGTTCTACTGTTCAGGGACATTCCTGTCCTGAATTTATTTCAGGGAATGGAGCATCCCGTATAGCGGCGATTTCTCGAATTCTTCAATAAATAGATATTGTGTCCCCCGATTTACCTCATCAGTTTTCTCTGTGTAAACCTGCCCCGTTTTTGGGTCTGCGTCTAATGTATTATTTCTATGATTTGCCGGTCGTTTTCATAATATCGAACCCGGTATACTTTCTGAGCGGTTCGGGGATCATTATGCTGCCTTCATCGGTCTGGTATGTTTCCAGCAGGGCGATCAGGAGCCGGGGCGTGGCGACGCCCGATCCGTTCAGCGTATGAATGTATTCGACCTTTTCTCCGCTTTTTCTCCTGAACCTGATACCGATACGCCGCGCCTGAAAGTTTTCGAAGTTACTGCAACTCGATACTTCAAGGTATTTCTCCTCCGCAGGCGACCATACTTCTATGTCGTAACATTTCGCAGCCGCGAAACTCAGATCGCCTGTACAGAGTTCAATAACGCGGTAATGCAGACCCAGCAACTGGAGAACTTTTTCAGCGTCTGCGACAAGCGATTCCAACTCATCATACGAAGTTTCCGGATCGACAAACTTTACCAGTTCAACTTTGTTAAACTGGTGTACGCGCTGAAAACCACGCGTGTCTTTTCCGTAGGAACCTGCTTCACGCCGGAAACAGGCTGAATACGCGGCATGGTATATAGGAAGCCTGTCAAAGTTGAGAATCTCATTTTTGTAGATGTTGGTAACGGGCACTTCCGCCGTAGGGATCAGAAACAAATCATCCTGGTTAATATAATACATATCGTCTTCAAGTTTGGGCAGTTGTCCCGTACCGCCGGTTGAATTACGGTTTGCGAGAAACGGCGGAAAAATCTCTGTGTATTTATGCTTATCGGTATGGAGGTCGAGCATAAAATTAATAAGCGACCGTTCCAGCCGCGCCCCCATTCCCTTGTAGAGAGGAAATCCGGCGCCGGCAATCTTTGACCCCTGTTTAAAATCAAATAGATCGAGTGTTTGCCCCAGGGTGTAATGGTCTTTTACGGGGAAATCGAATTCAGGACATTTCCCCCAACTGCGAACCTGCTTGTTTTCCTTTTCCGTTTCTCCCACCGGTACATTTTCTGCCGGAATATTCGGAAGTTCAAACAGAATGGTCTCGATTTTTTCATAAACGTTACTTGTCGATTCGTCATATTCTTTGATTTTACGGGCAACATCCTGCATTTTCACAACAAATTCGGAAGCGTCTTCTTTCCGGCGTTTTAATTCCGCAATCTGACGCGAAACCGTGTTACGCTCCTGCTTCAACGCATCAGATTTTTCTAAAAGTGACCGCCATTCGCTGTCCAAATCAAGCAGTCCGGTCAGGTCGCCGTTATGCCCTTTGTTTTTCAGACCGTCGCTTACAACGTCCGAATTTTCCCGTATGAACTTCAAATCGTACATTGTAGAAATCCTCCGTCATCCCGCCAGGCGGGACAAGATCAGCCTCCGCTTCTCGTCAAAATGGTCACTATCGTAGAAAGCAGGATTTTAAAATCAAGTTTCAAAGACATGTTTTCAATATAATAGAGGTCGTATTCAAGTTTTTTTTGAATATCCGTAACCGATTCAGAAAATTTTTGATTGACCTGGGCAAGTCCTGTTATTCCCGGTTTGACGCGTACTCTCTTGGAATATAAAGCGATCTGTTTTACATATTGTTGTACATAAAACGGCAACTCGGGTCTTGGACCGACAAGACTCATATCGCCTTCAAGAACATTTATCAATTGTGGAATTTCGTCAAGTCTGATCCTCCTGATAAAATGACCTACTGTAGTAATGCGCGGGTCTTTTTCTTTAGTCAGAAGACGTTCATTGGGTTTTTCATCTTCAATATGCATAGACCGGAATTTATACATTGTAAAATCATTTCCATTGTACCCAACACGTTTTTGACGAAAAAATACCGGTCCCTTACTGTTGATCTTTATTGCGAAACTTATAAGTACCCACAACGGTAACAAGAAGAAAATTACTATCGATGATACCAACAAATCGATCAGACGTTTGCCTAACCTTAGACCCGGAGAGTAGTTTTCAGGCAGAATCTCGACTAAATCAAGACCGTATATATGTTGTATTTTTGCATTCCCCACCGCAATTTCATAAATATCCGGGATCGTTTTTAACGAAACAGGGTATCCGTTGCACAGATCGACAATTTCGAAAAGCTTTTTCTTTGAAGGTTTATCAAGGATAATCAATACTTCTTCAATTTGGTGACGGTCGCATATCTCGTTAAATTTGTTAATGGTTCCGAGTACGTTTTCAGCAGGACTTCCCGAAGGCGCTTCGGGCGACGGGTCGATAAATCCCCGAACGTCAAATCCGGTTAGCTTTTGCGATTGAATCTTGTCGTAGATTTCACGGGCTTTTGATCCGATGCCCACGATAACGGTTTTTCTTCTGCCCCTACCCTTTTTAAGACGGTTTCTCTGGTAGGTACGAAGCATTATATGGGTGATACTCAAAAAGAATAACAGAAAAGACCAGTAATTAAAAATATTGAACCGGGACGTCAGAAGGTTATTAATATCTATCAAGAGTATATACAAAATTACTGTTCCTAAGGTGACGGCTTTAAAAATCGAGACCAATTCATCTGTTCTTGAGATGGCAAATTTGGAACTGTATAATCCAAATAACACCAGGATAACAATCCATAAACCCGACAATACGGCGCCTCCCATTATAACACCGCTAAGAGATGGAGGAAAACCTGCCTCCATCAATCCTGTATAAAATTTTAGCAGGTATACGAGGGTATATGCAAGATTGACAGCGATAAGGTCCAAAACTATCAGGACTATTTTTTCTTTAATCCGGGACATGTGATTTGAAATAATTATTATCAGTCATTGAGACTTCAAAAATCAAGGACGGTCTGTAGGTTCCCAATAAGGTTTTTGGGTTCCAAGCAAGAACTTAAAAAACCCCACTAATAAGCCGAAATTAATGACGAAAAAATAAGCGGCATAAGTTAAGTATTTAACTTTTATTTTCAAAATGTTTAATATAATGCCAAAAAACGCCATGATAATTACAGCTAATTCAATAATAGCTACTTCATGGTAAAAGGAAATATCCTTGAGCAAAAAAGATGTCAGGAGCAGCACGATTAACGGAAAGGGCGCCAACCACCGGAGAATTTTGTGGGACCAGATGCCAAGTGCAATATAACCGTTTCTTGGGTTCATAAGCGATTTATAATATCGTACTCCATTTAAATTCCTTGCACATATGCGTATTCTTCTTTTCATTTCGATAAACATACTGTCAATAACAGTTTCGGTAGCGATAGCATTATCTGCATGAACTATATTAAATCCTCTTTCCAAAACAGACATTTTAATAAAAGTATCGTCTGCGACAGAAATATTAAGGGGAATTTCTTTCAAAAGCGACCTGCGAATCGCGTAAATCGCTCCAATTACACCAAAGGTTGTACCTATTTTTGTTTCATTTCGTCTAAGTGCGTTTTCGGCAGACCAATAGCTTTTTTCAGTTGGATGTTGTGTTGAATTTGGACTAATTGGAATTTGTAATTTCCCGTTTACAACGCCTGTCGATTCATTTTGAAATGGAGCGACAAGAAATTTTAGAGTGTTCTTTTGCAGAAATATATTTGCATCGGAAAATACAATAATAGATCCTGAACTCTTGGGTACAAGTTTGTTTAATACCGAATTTTTCCCTGAGTGATTCTCAAAGATGTATGACGACATTCTAGAATCGCGAAAAGACAGGATAATTTCTGCAGTTTTATCGGTAGAGCCATCCGAACCAATTAATATTTCGAGGAGTTCCGGCGGATAATCGAGCGAAAGGCAGTTTTGGATTTTTTGTTCGATTACTTTCTCTTCGTTATACGCCGCTATAATCATTGAGATTTTTGGATATTCGGCAGGCTCCTCATACTGAATTTCGGGATAAAACCGTGAAATCAGCCAGATGAGGATAAAATATCCAAAGTAAATATAAAAGGTAAGCCACAGGCTTACCCAGAACAATATTTGTATAAATTCAGTCAAAACTTCAAAATAAGATTTTAATGTTACCGTAATTCAAGCATTTTTGACAACTTTTTATATTCATTCCGAGTATTGCAATTAGACAACATTTCGGGATTCAGAACATCGGTATAATTCTCCATGGGAGTATGAATCGTATTGCAGAAGTCCAGGAAGGAATGTACCGAATTGTCACCATGTTTCATAAATAAAATTAATTTAGAAAGCGCCTTTCTATGAAATAAAGCCGGCAGAGGTTCTACTTTTCCTGCATTAGTAAAGCAAACCGCCTCTGCTTCACCGATAGCGCCGGCAAGCACACATAAGAGTTTGTAAGAAAAACAGGGCAAATCGCATGGCGTAACAAACACCCATGGAGAGAATGAATTTTCCAGGGCTGAATGAATTCCCCCAGTCGGCCCCCTGTCCCTGATTAAGTCCGGGTACATCGGCATTCCAAGCTGTCTGAATTCCTCCGGGGAATTTGTAATTACATTGACATTTTTTAATAGAACCCGTAATTGGTTATACAAGTACTGTACAATGGGAATGCCCTGTACTTTAATGAACGCTTTATTCGAACCAAACCTTTTGCTTTTGCCTCCGGCAAGGATAACTCCCGATATAGCATATTGGAAACCTGTCATAAGAATAGTATGTTAATCGAATTGGAATGAAGATATGACATTACCTACATTAATTCCCGTACAGTTATATATTTTGGGATTGTAAATATCCTGTAAAGCAGACATATCGTTTTTTGTGAGAACACCCAGTTGCTTGAGGGCTTCAATTGTAGCGGGACCTTTAGCCCTTGCAGAACCGTCTATTACTTTTACTGCGACGCCCCATCCTGAACACTCGGGACGCGGTCCACCGTCAACAATGCCGACACACTGCACTCCTTCTGCACCGGTTTTTGATACGAATCTTCCCCCGGTATTTTCCATCAATAGAGTATCGAATCTCTTCGTCCCTCCTACAAGGTGCGGGTTTTGAACCATAGCATTCCTGATAATTTCCATATATTTGTTTTCACCCTGTGCAAGTTTTGCAAACATATAAGCCAGATTCACCAAAGGTATATAAAATGTCGGGGCGCTGCATCCGTCTATACCGGTAAAAATGTCATTTCCATTCAAATTTGCGAATGTTTTGACGCTGTTCATGATTTCCTTTTGAACAGGATTCTCTGATGACAGGTATGTCGATGTATCTGTCTTGTACAGTTTTGCCTGCGCAAGCATACCCGCGTGTTTTCCGGAACAGTTGTTATGCACCTGTTCCGGAAATTTATTTTCTTTATGAAGAAGTTTTGCAGCCTCAGAATTGCCCGGTTCGTGAGGTCCGCATTGCAGTAAATCTCTCGTGTTTCCGGATTTGTCAAGTATCGAATCGACAAGCGAAATATGTTCGGGCTCCGCAGAATG
>JADFON010000142.1 GCA_022562855.1 Candidatus Zhuqueibacterota bacterium
TTACATTCCGTTTGTTGCATTGATTTTGTTAATGGGTTTAGGCTTGGTTATGCAAACACGTCTTGGTGTTAAAAAGACCGAAACCAGTATTCAAATACAAAATGTCACATTTCTGGAAAACGGGAAAATGTTACAAGACCGTTTAGAAAATAACACTGCGCGTGAGGCTCCGTTTATGACCTCCGACACTTTGGCTTTTATTATTTCACTTGTTTCCTTAGTAGCGGTAATTTGGCTGTTCTCCGGAAAAATTCTTGATTGGGCAGGGCAGAAATATATGCTTGTTTTTACTTTTACTATCGTGGCTCTTGCTTTTCTTGTAATAGTATCACAGTTGATTTTTGATGGAAAGTTCTTTTACTCGATGATTCCCTGGGAATTATGCAAGATAAGTCTTCCTATAGCTCTTGCAGGTTTTCTTGCGGATAACGGAAGGTTTCTGCATGTCCACGAACACGGAAAAATTTCAATGAAGCTCTCAAACTGGGGTCCCTTTCTCCTTTTCATCTCATTACCTATGATTCTGTTTGTAGTATTAGGGGATTATGGCCAGATAATGATTTATGGCGCACTTATTCTAATTATGCTTTTTGTTGCTACCGGCAGCCTGGTTTATCCGGTATTTGCAGGGGTGGGATTGTTAATTGTCCCACTAATTGTTTCTATATTATTGCCGATCTTTCCCGATCATGTAGCGGTACGTTGGGATTTGTGGCAACATTTTTGGAGCGGTTTCCCCTCGTCGGTATGGTGGGATAGGAGCTATCAAACTGCAAACGCAATCTTTGCGTTAAATGCCGGAGGGTTGGGCGGCACAGGTTTGGGTCTTGGAAGTCCCGGCTTGGTGCCTTTGTCGCAATCTGATTTCATATTCGTTGAAGTGGCGGAAGAATTAGGTTTTATTGGTACTTTGGCGATTTTTTTATTATATTTGAGCATAATTGTGACAGGATTTCGGACTGCTTCTCATTGTGTAAAAAGATTTGACTTCCTTGTTGTTTCTGCTATATCTCTGACATTCTGTTGTCAAATATTTATTAATATTGGGGGAGTTATTAACTTAGTTCCATTAACAGGAATTGTTCTGCCATTTTTGAGTAAGGGAGGTTTTTCTCTCATAACCTTTACTATATTGGTGGGATTAATAATGGCAGTTTCTCATAAAAATGCAACTAATCAGAAAATAATTCAATAACAAAATACGATGGATAAAAAACTAATACAAATAATTGTGGATGGTTCGCCTGACGAAAGAGAAAACGCCGCCCGCCAGATATGCCAGAGCAGAAAGAAAGATACCGCTGCGGAACTTGTTAACCAACTTCACCTTGCAAGCCCTTCGACAAGGGAAATTATAGCGATTATTATTGGCGTTTTGGGTGGTAAGGATAACATACAAAACCTCACAAAACTTTCAAAAACAGATCCGGAAGCAAATGTACGTATTGCCGCAATTATTTCCCGCCAATTTGCGGGGAAAATGACCTTTGACCAACTGCGGAGCGAGATTAGAAATTTCCACAAAGATGAAAGCCCAGTAAAGCAAAAAGAAATCCAGGAAAAACAACCTGTCGAAAACAATCGAGAAAAACAAGTACTCGGTTCTCCTGAAATGAGGAGTATTTCGGCGCGCGAAACAAAAGAGGAAAATGACGATCCGAAGCGGGAAATGTCCCTGCTGTCTAAATTTCAAACAAAAAAAGTCCTGTCAATCGCCGTCTTGGCAACGATCGTGCTAATGATTGCCCTTATCTCAAAGTATGTTATTTTAAATGGTAATGATAACAAGCAAGTCGTCGAAGCTGGAAGAATGTCGATTGGTGCGATAATCAAAGAAAGATTTACAGCGATAGAAAAATTTAAAAGCACAAACCTGAACCCGGAAAATCCGGCAAGCAAGTATCCGATGACGCTTGAAATCAGAACCGTTTCCGGCGACGTATATGGAGACCTTTTTGAAGCAATATACGGTAATGTTATGGGAACTGAAATTGGAATGAACACACTTGGCGCATTCTGGAGACATGTAAATTTCGGTAATGATAAAATGCAGAATCTTGCGGATTTAATGGAGCAGGAAACTTCCGGAGAGTTACTGTTATTCCCTAATCCGGCAGCCTTGAATATGATTTTAGATGTTGAGAGCGGAAGTTTGTCGTATCAAACTCTTAACAATTTTGATCCTGACCTTGTGATAAGGATTCGGGTCGACAATGTAGTAGTCAGGTAGACCGAAATATGAAGAAATTATACCTATATATTGTAATATTTCTCATTGTCGTAATGAACATTACCGATGTTGTTTCCGAATACTGGACCGATTTTTCTATGACAATATACATAACAAACAAATCGGACAAAACAAAAGAGTTGTTTCTTGAAAAGGGTCGGATATTGGAACTGGCAGAGGTAAATTCAACACATATTCAAAGTATAATTATTACTTCCGGGGACGGATTAATAAGTATTCCCCCCGGACAAACCGTTCAAAGAAGAATAACAGGTATTTGTTTGAATAAGGGTTTGAGATTTCCCTCTGTAGGCAGGGAAATAGTTTTGACGCCGTTTACAGGAAACGAACAGTTGATACAAGCAGGCAGAGAACAGGAAGCAGTCCACAAAATCACTGAATTTCCGCTGGATAATGTCGCGTTAATAATCGCGAAGGGATACTCTGATAACAAAAAGGATGGCAGGGCAAAGGATATGGATGAAGCTTTTAAGGCGGCAGTGGAAAATGCAGCACGTGAGAGCGGGTTTACTTTTACCTCGGAGTCAATTTTAAACAATCTTAAACTCATTCAAACCATGCAGAAATTGCGGGTTGAGGAAAAGTCGATCAAGCTCAATAAAGTAGTCCATGAGGAATATAACGAAGATACGGGCGAATATTTGTATATTGGTGAGTTCGAAGTCCGGTCAAAACCCTCTAAACCTGAAATTCAAAAACAATAATTGTATTTTGGAGTGTTTCGATGGGTCAATTTGAAAATGCAATCCCTGCGAAAACTAAGAAAAGTTGTTCATATATTCGCAGGGATGGAACGTATTGTCCGGAACAGCCGTTAAACGGTTCTCATTATTGTTTTTGGCACGATAGTACTGTGGATAAAATAAATAACGAAGTTAAAGAAAAACTCGAGAAAAAGGTAAAAGAAGACCCGAATTGCGAAGGATATCAACTTGAAAATGTCGATCTTTCCGACGCATGGTTGACCGATACAGTATTCGACGACGCTGTTTTACGGAAGGCAAAATTGCATAAAGGTCACCTGTTTGGCATTTCACTCAAGGGAGCAGACCTGTTTAAATCGAATTTTTCCTCGGCTAATCTACGCCATGCAAAGCTAAACCAGGCAAACTTGATGGGAATGAATATAGAGAATGCCAAATTAGCGAATATTAACTGGGGCGAAGATTATATAATTCTTCAGGAAATCCAGGCAATGCTGGCTTTGAAACAAAAGCAGAAAGTGGTAGCGAAAAGTAAATTCAAAGATGCGGAGGAAATATATCTTGTTTTGAAGAACCATTTTAGCGCATTAGGAGATTCTAAACTTGTCGGCAAATTCTTTTACCGGGAAATGATAACCCAGCAGCGACAAATGCCGCTATTTTCCGCCCAACGGTTTTTTATGAAATTAGCCGACGTATCATGCGGATACGGTGAAAAGGTTTTTAATATACTATCTTTCTCGCTATTTGTCATAATTATGAATGCGGCAGTTTACAGTTTTAGCGGAATAACCGATGGCGATACAATCTTCCGAATTTCACTCGATAATGGGGTTTTTGGTGTAATCAAAACCTTTTTTCATATGCTTTATTTTAGTACGGTAACGTTTACAACACTGGGTTATGGAGATTTTTCACCGGCGACCCCATTAACCGCCTTACTTGCTGGTTTAGAGGCGTTTATGGGAGCCTTTCTTGTTGCTCTGTTTGTAATTTCAGTTTACAAAAACATGATGTCACGGTAAAAATTAATTGAATTAGATTGTAGTGCCCGCAAACCCATTTGCAGGTGATTTTTTAAAAACATTTTTGTAATGAGATTAATCGAAAAAAACTTTTTTCCTGTTTACTGCCGGCAATATATGCTGTCCCTTGCAGCATTGATTATCATCGTTGGATGCTCAAAAAAGAATCAAGATCCCATAGAAATAAGTTCAATGGTTGTAGAAACTGATGATTATATTGAAGTTACAGGTCTGGGCGCGGGTTCTGTCAGTGCAGGTTATACCGAAGCGGAGGCACGAAGGAATGCGGCTGATATTGCCTATTTTCAGGCTTTAGAGATATTGTCTGAGGTAATTCAGGGAATAGCTGTCCGGGGCGAAATGACCTTGAGAGATTTACGAATGAGGGAAGGGGAACTTGCACAGATAGTACAAACAAAATTGAGAGGTGTTAGCATAGATGGGTCAACAAGATTTGAGCAACAGGAAGACGGTTCATGGTTAGCGGCAGTGACAATAAGATGGGACAAGAAAAACGCGTCGACTTTCGCAGCCGAACTCAGAAATTCGGAGATCATAAATAATCGTTCTATCGATGAGAGCAGTAGTATTAATTATTCAGGAATAATTCTCGACTTGAGATATATTTATGGTTACAATGCTTTATTGGCTCCAAAAATTATTACGCGGGAAGGAAGATTGTTGATTTCGGCAATGAACATTAAACCGGATTATCTAATATCCAATTATGGTATTTCAATATTTTCCACAATCAATGAGGCAGTGAAATCCGGGAATGTGGGGGAATATCCCATGAAACTGGTCCCAAAGGAATATGACGCTGTAACAGGCTCAATAATTCTCTCGCATTCAGACGCTCAAAAGCTTTCTGATAGCCCTGTAAAAGACAATTTGATCAAACAGGGAAAAATTGCGCTAATTTTGTGATTTGTTTTATTATTTCGATGCTCCTATTTGACAGGATTGACAAATAATGAGATTGACTATTTTTTCAGCTTTTCTTTTTTTGCTTTACTCACAGTCGGTATCCGGGCAATTTGTCCAAACGTCCAAAAGTGAGTCGGGAGAAACCAGGCTTGACTTTTTTCAAAGGAGCTTCGTTGTTTCTGCGCATGGAGCCTCGAACCCGTCAAACCGGTCATTAGCTGAAAAAAAACTGTGGGCGCTGACAGAAGCAAGGAAAAACTGTATTACTCAGGCTGTAATCGCTATAAGTGAAATTGAGGTGGAGAATTCTACTTTGATGGAAGCAGGGAGATTAAAAAGCACCGATATTTCAGTCAAGATCCAAAATTATGTTCGTGGAATCCGAAGCATTGAGGAGAATACAGAGATACTCAAAGACGGTTCTGTAATCGCAACAGTATCGATGGTTTTCGATTTCGATGGGAATGAGGGTTTGAACAGTTTGCTGTTTAATGCTGTATTTCCTGCTGAAGAACCAACGGGAATACCGCTTGAAGGAACCGGGACCGAAATATTCGAAAACACTGTGTTTACAGGTTACATATTTAATGTTAGAGATTTTGATATCCAGCCTTCTATGACTCCGCGAATCTATAACGAATCGGGAGTACCCGTGTATGGACCTGGAAAAGTATCCGGAAAGTATGCTGCCAGATACGGTATAGTCGGATATACAAAAAACAGCAACAATGTGAAAGACAGGATTGGTTTAAACCCGATGTTTATCGAGGTTATTGGATTAAAACCGGGTGATAAGACAAGTATTGTAATATCCAATGAAGATGCGGTAAAAATGGAAAATTCTGTTTTGCTTTCAGAATGCCGTGTCGCTTTTTTAGTC
>JADFON010000143.1 GCA_022562855.1 Candidatus Zhuqueibacterota bacterium
ATCAGATTCATCCGACTTTCGCATTTTTTTGATATTGATTTGTGTAATGGTGCGGTATTCCTCTATTCTTCCCTGTATCTTGACGATATCTCCGGCTTTGTATTCGGTCAAGAAATTATCTGTATTTTCCCAGATGTTTGCCCATATCCTGCCGTGTGTGTAACCCAATTCGAGTTTGAGAAACGGCAGGTTGTCGGATTTTTTTGTCAAGGCTTCAATATCTTTTATCATGAAGAATTCTGTTACTTCTTCTCCGATTTTCTGTTTTAGACTTACGTCTGACATGGGATCCTCAATGGTTGTAGATTTTGAAAAGGTGAGTATTTTTGTAATTTATAAATAATTTCTACCTACGCAGGCTTAAGCCTGCGGCTACATTTTTTGAATTGACTTGATTCTTAATCAATGTGATCGGATTTCAGATTGTCCTAAAAGAGGGCACGGCACGCCGTGCCCCTACGTTGCAATAGCGAACATAATCAGCGTGATATCTAAATTACAAAAAATATAATAGTTCATAACGATCTTCATAAATAACTAAGATAATAATAGGAATCTACTATATGCAACGAAAAAATCGCCCAAAATAAAAAAACCGGAGCAGATTTGCCCCGGTTAATTTAAAATGACCGCGAAACAATACTAAAATTTGAATTTCAAGCTGGTAAAAATTCTGTTATCCGTGTGCTTTTCGTTTATGAATTCGTTGCTGAATTCACTCAATATATCGGTTTCCCACCAGCCCCGCCTGTATGCAATATCGATATCCGCTGCCCCGCTCAACAAAAAACCCAAGCCAAACGAAATATATTTCCTGTTGTTTTCACTCCGGGAGTTTTCAAGCGGATTGGGGACAAAGGAAAAACCCGCCCGTAATTTTGTATTGTTTGGCAGGACATACTCAAATCCCGCCCTCGGACTCAGGATACCTTCTACCGTCCTCCTGATATTTCTGTTTGCATCTCTTTTGGTGATTCCGTCAATCGGAAAATCATTACGAAATTCGAATTGCGACCAGTCGGTATACCGTACTTCACCGCTTATAAGTCCACGGGGAAACTCGTACGAAGCTCCCAAACCGAAAACAAAGGGCATCCGGACTTTATATTCAAATATTCCGTTATCGGCAAACTGCACCACTTCAGCGTCGTCAAAAATAATGTCTTCCACGTCCGACCAGTCTTCTTCGAGTGTTATGTATCTCGGAGAGTTAATTGTAATGCCCACATTAACATGCGAATCGAACTTGAACAGCGCCCCGAACACAATGTCAAACCCGCTGATAAACGTATCTATTATCCTGTTGTTTTTGTAAGCGTCAAAATCATCAGGAAAAACAGAGTAAAAATTATCGAGGTCGATCTCGCTGTAAACCAGGTTAAAATTGTTTTGTCCTGTCCAATAATTGACCGTTGCACCCAGAAATAGATTTTCAGCCGCCTGGTATGCACCGCCAAGAGACAGCTGCGAAATGTTGCCGCTGATCTCGAGTGATTCATCCTGCGTCAACCTGTCGGGCACGACCGGTGTCTCGAATGCAAAATCCATATACGATTGACCGGGGTTAAAACCGGAATAGCCGAACAGAGAATTATAATTATGAAGCCGGTTGTACCCTCCCGCAATCACCATACTTCCCCTGTATACATCAAAAGAATAGGCAAATCCCAGGGCGCCGACAGCAGTTTTTGAAAGGTTATTATCTCCGTCTATTCCCAGAAACCGGGTATCGATGTTTCTGCTGTTGTGCGTTAGTGAAACGAAAACTTCGCTAACTCTAATGAGACCTAATCCTGCCGGGTTCCAATAAATTGCCGAATAATCGTTGGCAACACTCATATAAGCGCCGCCTAACGCTATAGCACGCGCCCCAATTCCTGTTTCCTCAAACAGAAACGAGACCTGGTCGTAGGCAAATGCGTTTTGGGAACGGCATTGCTCTACATTACCAAGGATCAAAATGAAACTGATCCCCAATACAGCATACGTTCTTAACAAGGCTGATCGTAACGTCTTCATTGGCTTTCCTCCTAATAGGATATGGATTGACTTACACCAATTGAGACTGCCGAACCATTTATTGTACGAAACTGCAGGTTAAAAGCATAACCCGCAGGAAGATTAAAATTTACACCGGCAACAAAGCCGGATTGCAGACCGGATACATACTCTTCATCGCTGAATACCTCAATCTGCTGAATTTTCCTCCCCTGGTACCCGGCATATATATCATACTGGTTGTAGCTGAAAATAGTTCCCAACGTAAGCCAATACTCACGCCAATCGAATTTTTGATAATAATCGGTGTCATTTCCGGACAATGTAGAAAACGAATGACCTATGGGCATGAACCGTAAAGCGCCGATTTCCCCCATTAACCTAACATTATTGATTTCCGGGACACTCCTGTATATCTTGGCGGAACCACCTATCGCAAGAGAGTTCTTTGCGTCGAAATTCGTTCGCGCTCTCTCATCCGGATATCTAATATTCATATTTCCCATGCCGGCAAGGAGTGTCAAATCAAATACATCGTTTACTGAAAACGAAGCATTTAAGAGTCCACGAACCGAGAGGTATTCGTGATTTTCCAATTCATATTTAATCCGGTCGGCGCTGATTCCCACACTCCATTATTTACTTTTGAGCATGACCGGGTTGCCGAGTGTCTGTCCCATTCCGGGGCTTTGCATTAATAAAATAATTACAACCGGAGTAACAGTTATTTGGACTAACCTGAGATATTTCATCTTTTATTCCTTTGATGACAAAAAAATAGTCTTGTGGATATCAACGCATATTTATTGTGCGGGTGGCAGTTTTATGTCCCGAAAACCGGAAACGCCACCGGCAGCAGCACGTATCCGCAATCCTTTCCCGATATCGGCAACGGTGTACGTCATAGTTGTAGTTATTATTCCAAAGTCGTTAGTTGAGGCGGTGCTCATTATGGACACTCCCGGATTATTTCCCGAACCGTCGTCCTCAGTGCTGAAACTCACCAACGTTCCCGAAGCGACCGGGTTTCCATTGAGGTCCGTTATCAATGCCGAAACACCGATCTGGATGAGGTTTCCTGTCAGAAGCGTGCCCACTGTGTCAGCAGACACCGTTATAATGTCAGGAATACCCGCTTGAAATGTGACAAGAGATAAAGTAGTAGTCGCACTGCCGCTCACCGCAGTTATTACCGCGGTTCCTGTCTGGGTTCCGCTCTGCAATTGTTCTTTAACAATTCCTTCCTCATTCGTAAATAATAACACTGCGTTGATCCCTGTCGACACAAAAGTACCCAATGTCGTTGCCAGATTTACCGGTAGACCTTCTACGACGGGATTGTTATCGGTATTTGTTATCCTTACGGTTAATCCTGTACTATTTGGACCATCGCCGCCCTTGATCTTTATAAACGAAGTATCTGCAGTCACAAAAATATTGGCGGCTGGTTTTACAGCTTCTTGTTGGATAAAAACAAACGTCGAATCTTTGATATTCGTGCCAAAAGTTGCATTTATCTTCACCAAGCCTGAATCTTCCCCAGCCTCAAAGAGAATTTCAATTTCACCCCTGTCATTGGTAGTTTCTTCATTCACGATAAATCCAAGGCTCGAACCGAAAGTCACTTTCCTGCTTGACAGCGCGACGCTGTTAGTCGTTTCCTTTAGCAATGCTTTGATAGTGACCGTTTCCCCAACTTTTATCGTATCCCTCTCGGAATTTGTGGTCAAGGTGATCCCCCGGTACAGGAATGGATCGAGTTGGTCGGGTATGCCATTTTCCTGAAAAATAACAGTCCGCCCTCCAGCAGATACTGTTACTGCCGGATACAAATCTTCCTTTGAGGACACGCTTTTCAGGGCAAATGAGGCTATACCCCAGTTCGGATTCTGTGTTCCATCTGCCAATAGCTGGTCTTGAGTCAAACCTGTTCCGTTGTTTCCCGGATTAACGGTAAAATCGACAATAACACCCGCAACAGGATTTTGTGTCGGATCGACAATAAGCACCCTAAATAACGTCACAGATTCCCCGTCTGCCAGGATGCTGTTGTCATTTGCTCCTTTTATTTTTAAACTATCGACAAATCCCGCCACTCCCGCAGTTGGAAGCTGGTTTATAATTAGTGTATCGGATATCTCACGGCTGCTTGCTATAATAGTTATATTGTCTCCCGCAGAATTCGTAGGATAAATCAGGGAAGTCGAAGCCTTTCCATTCTCTGTTTCTATGGGACTCAGGATCACGCCTATCGGCGGATTGGTGGAATAGTGCACCAGGGTCCCGTCCGTGACAGGATTTCCGTTTATATCCGAGACTATCGATCCGATGGCAAGTGAAAAAGTCCCGTCCTGATTATCGACCGGAGGCGGAGACGAGCTTGTATTGATTCTGCTTGGTTCCCCGGCTATCGTAAGGAATGCCTCGTCTGAAATAGAAACTTCCTGTAACGTCGCCCTGAGAATAACGCTGTTTACGGTTTTACTTCCAATCGATCCGGATTTGAATATCGATTTTGCACTTCCGGTAGCATCGGTAACGGCAAAAGTAGGATCGATAGACTCGCCTCCTGCCGGTCCCTGGACAATTTTAAAGCTGACAATCCGGTTTGCGACGGGATTACCGCTTATATCGGTTACAATAGCCGTCAATTCAACGGTGCCGCCGTTTACGGCAACAACGACAGGATCAACGATTAGTTTAATGTTTGCCGGTGGAGCCGATACTATTGTTACTATTGTGGTTGGCGGTGTGGGAGTAACGAGGTTGTTTGTCACTTTTGCCGATACTGTGGCAACCCCTCCGATGGTACTTGACAGGTAGGTAAATGCCTGACCGTTTGCATCAGTAACAGATTCCGGAGGATTAACGTCTCCGAGATTTGTAAAAAACAGGACTTGCTCACCTGTTTGAGGACTACCATCCAAATCGGCAATCGTAAAGGTCAGTCTTACCGAATCGTTCGCCGCTATCGAGTTGGTATCCGCTACCAAGGTGGTGACGAGACGCGTAAATTTTATCGATGTACTTGTTTGTTTACCGGCAGCCGCCGCGGTTACCGAAGCAACACCTTGAATAACGCTTTTTAACGAGTCTATTAAAATACCGTTAACATCTGAAAAACCTTTGATTATCGTAGAGTCATTCGAAAATACTGCGTCGACCGTTTGAAGGGTTATCAGGGCAGATTCGATCGGTATTCCTGCGCCATCCCTCAACGAAACTCTGATCACCGTTTGTGCCGACCCATCAGCTTCGAGCGCCTCCGGCTGGGCAGTAATCTCTATCTGTGTTCCTACAAAACTTACCTGGGTAGTTTGTGTAATACCTCTTAATTCTGCGGTTATCAATGCAATTCCGTCGCTTCGTTCACTAATCAGATTAGCGGTAGCTACTCCGATGCCATTTGTAAGCGCTGTTGCATCGATCAAGCCTAACGACGTCTTAAACAATACCTCCACATTTTGGATTGGATTGTTCAAGGTATTTTTCACCGTAACCGTTATTTCCGAACTGCTCGTTCCATCCGCTATTATCTCCGTTGGATTCGCTTTAACGGAAATGTTAAGAAGTTCCTGACCGCCACCGGTAAAATTCACAAGGGTCTGAGCGGTAATCGTCAATGCAAAAGTCGCGGTAATCGTCGACACCCCTGTATCAGATGTGCTTTGTAATAATACCGAGGCTTTTCCTTCTCCGTCGGTTATG
>JADFON010000144.1 GCA_022562855.1 Candidatus Zhuqueibacterota bacterium
CCCAACAAACCTTCCCAAACCAAAGGATCGTAAGCTCCTTGATCTTGAAGTCCCTGGTAACTGAATCCTCCAAACTGCCTAAAGATAGGTCTGCCTTTATAGATTTCAACACCATCAAAAATTCGGTCACCATGGGCAATATACATTCCGGCGCCAGCGTCAATAACCGCCTTGGCAAAAGATTCCTGCCACTCATACATATCTCCGGCTTTTTTATGACCATTTTCGCCGATCCCATCGGCATCCTCCTGGTCAATTTGAAAATGCTGGTAATAGATGACAAAATCTGCATTTTGACTTGCAGATTTAACCGCAGCGATATTACGGTCCCAATCTTCATCCCAACCTGTCCAAACTCCATTTACACCTGGATTTGATTCCTTCGCTAAAACAACATCTCTTTCATCCCGTGAGGTGGTTGCAGCAATAAGTGCTATTTTCATTCCTTTGACTTCAATAATTGCTGCGCGTGTTGCTTCTTCCAGATTATTTCCAGTTCCTGCATGAGTTACACCATACTTTTTGGCAGCATCTATAGTCGCTAGTATCCCACAATTTCCTAAATCCCAAGCATGGTTATTTGACAAAGATTGTAGATTGAAATTCATGGACGAGAGGAATTCCATAACATTTTCATGCACGGCATGGGGCCCACTTGTGTTACCTGGTCTATCACTTCCCAGCGCAGGTTCTCCTAACATCACCTGATAATCTTCCGGAAGATCACAGTTGTTATCAACAGTCATTTAAAAATTTGTAAATCCAATAACGGCAGATTCTATAATCGGTCTCAAACTGAAAAAAGGATCGCTCAAGTGTTTGTCAGGATGCACTTTTATCAATGACTGACCAACAATAACCAAGTTGAGAGAAGGAGTATTTGAATCATTACATCCAAACGTAACAAGTAGACTTATCAAAAATACTATTTGTGCAATATGAAAATCTCTAAATATTTTCATTTTTTATTCCCATCCGAGAATTCTAACAGGTTAATAATATCATACAAAAATATATTTATTTACTACGACTCACAAGTATTATTATCGGATATCTCCTCCGGACTTCGCTGCGACCACTCTATTTCGCAGCACACCGACGCCTTCAACCTCGATTTCAACTATATCGCCGGGTTTCATGGCTTTCGTGCTTCCCGGTGTACCGGTGAATATCACGTCTCCCGGCATCAGTGTGAAGTACCGGCTCACATAGCTGACGATCGCATCGACGTCGAAAATAAGGTCTTTCGAGCTCTCTGATTGCACCACCTCACCGTTCAGGCGGGTCTGGACCAGGAGGTCGTTGTAGTTAAGACCACTGACAATCGCGGGGCCGATAGGTCCAAAGGTATCCGATGCTTTGGCCCGGAGCCACTGCAAATCGTTCCGCTGCCAGGTGCGCTCGCTTACGTCGTTGCCCGCAGTGACACCGAAAATGTAATCCGGAGCATCGGCGATCGAGACATTTTGTGCCTTTTTTCCGATAACGATCACCAGTTCGCCTTCGTAATGCAGGTTTTCGGAGTCTGCCGGGATCACGATCTCCTCCTCATGGGCGATGAGCGAGGTGGGGTACTTCGCGAACAATCCCGGGTATTCGGATGCCGGACTGTTGCCCAAGTGGCTCCTATAATTCAATCCGACCGCAATTACCTTCGAGGGCTCGCAGGGGATCAAGAGCCGGACCTCAGCCAACCGCACATTCCTGCCCGTCGGTCGCGGCGAAGCAAAGAGATCTCCGTCGAGCTCGCGGATGATCTCGCCGTCAAGAATCCCATACGAGTCCCGTCCTTCATAGGCATATCGAACGTATTTGGTGATCCCATCCTGCGCCAGGGCCATGCTGCCCGTAAAAAGCAAGCCCATCATGACCAATGCTGCCTGGTATATCATTCTCATTTCCCTATCCTCCTTTTTCATCCTCTTTACAGGGATGCGGTACAAAAATTATTTTACAATTTATTATTTTTTTCGGGGCATTTTTTCGTCCATCATTGCTGAGAGATACACAAAACTCGCCATGATCACCGCGTTTTTCATCAGATCCTCCTGAACAAGGTTATCGTAAAAGTCCAGGTTCGTGTGTCCTGTGCCCTGTCCAATTCTGTCCTGGAGGAACTGAAAAGCAGGCAGTCCTGCCCTGTCAAATGGGATATGGTCTGTACTGCCTACACTTCTTATGCTTACGGTGGTCATCCCAAGGTCATTAAATAAACTTGTCCATTTTGTAAATATTTGTCTTACAAATTCGTTTCCCTGCAAATAAATACCCCTGTATTGACCTTTATCGTAATCCTGGTTGTAATAGACCGAAAATTTGTTATAGGCGGGTTTTATCCCGGTTTGTGGGTCGCCAAAATATTTTTTCACATAGTTACTTGAGCCGCGCAGTCCATCTTCTTCGCTGCTCCATAAAGCAAACCGGATCGTACGGCGGGGTTTGGCGTCAATTGCTTTTAATATTCTCATTGCTTCAAACATGACCGAACAACCTGAAGCGTTGTCTGTCGCTCCCGGACTGGTATGCCATGAATCAAAATGAGAGCCGAGCATTACAATTTCATCCCTTAAATCGGGGTCCGTTCCGGGTATTTCTCCGAGTACATTATTTACTTGTGTTGCATTTCCAATATTGTTGCGTATCTCAACTTCAAGACTGACCGGTATTCCCCGTTTGATAATGCGGTACATCCTGTTATATTGTTCGGGCAGAACAGTTATCATGGGGATAGAATTGACCATACCTTCGCGTGACCACCCGCTTTGGTTGGCTCCGGGTCTGGCAAAAGTCCTTACAACCCCGAGTCTTCCTCCCCTGCTCTCAATTACCAGGGCGGCGCCCTCAGATGTCAGGAAATCAAGACGCGCTACAGATGAAACCTGGTTTGGATTTGCAACCCGGGGGCTGCTTTGAGCAGGTGTTGGAAATACAGGGTCACGCAGGTCGTTCAGGTTTTCTTCAGTGCGGCGGTTTCTAATTATCGGAACAGTTGGATCTATCATTAAAAGTGGAGATATTAAGACAATTTTATTCCTGAGCTGTCCTTTATATTTGGCAAGATCCTGTCTGCTGTTAATTTCGGCGATCAAAACCTCACCTGTGATCTTGCCATTGGTTCCGGGTGTATAGGCTAACGGGAATCCCACAATTGGATAATAGCCGGGTTCCAGCATATGAATTGATGTGTATTCATTGTCCCAACTCACCCCATGATCCAATATCGGTTCAATAATAGTGTTTTCCAGTCCAATTTCTTCCATTTTTGCTTTTGCCCATATCTGAGCTTTTTTCATTCCAAGAGACCCGACCAACCGGTTTCCGTGAACATCGGTCATATAGCTTACAATGTCCATGACCTGTGACCTTTGGAAACCTTCTTCACGAATTTGCGCGATCACATCAAGATCAGATTTTTCCTGGGCGATAATTGGCGAACTCAATAAGCCCGCTAACAAAAACAGCACATAAATTTTTCTCATAATTTTTACCCGTTTATTTGAATACAAATTACTGAAAACAAGTTATTTTAAAGTTGTCCAAAATCTTATAGTGCAGAACATCTATACCAACCATAGCTTTTCTATCCTTCTGTCATTCCCTGCCTGTCCATTTGGCTGTTGGGGCGGTCATTAGGCGGGAATCTCATATCTTTTTAGATCCCCGACAAAAAAACTCGGGGATGACAAATATACAAATAACTCGAAGGAATTATATTTAAAAAACAGAATCTCCTTACCGATCACGATACTAATCCTTAGATATTACTTATATGTTATAATACTATGAAGCGGAAAGGTTATAATTCCAAATGTAAGCGTAATATAGATATACTACTACCATATGTCAATAGTTAAATGGGGAGGTGAAAATTGCAATTTTAATATTTTCGATATGTGCCTAAATTGTGCCAAAAAGTTACAATATTTTTATTGTGTTTTCTTTGTTTATTTTGAGGGTTTGTCCATTGCGCAGGTTTTGGAAGTCTTTTTCGGATATTGTCAGGATAGGGATCGGTTTTTTGTACATTTCGTCGGCAACGATCGATGCAAGCGCTAAGAAGTGATCTTTTTTTGTTGTTATAATTGCTGTCGGTGCTTTGCCGACGCGTATTGATTCGAGCAAGATAGCTGTGGTGGTGCTTGATCCTATTGTAAAGGGGATAGCCAGTATTTTGTTTGCCGCTATTTTTCCGGAGAGAGGGTGGCGTCTATCGATTATTTCACCTGTGTACTGGTCGTAACCTCCCCAAAAGCTGAGTGGTTGGTCGCTTATCAGGAGTTCGCCTTCAGATTCTCCCGGGATAACCGGGTGTCCCTGTATTAGTTTTCCCATATTGTTTCGTCTGTTATTATTTTGCCTTTTATTGCTGAAATCACGCAGTCTTTTAGCTGCCCAAAGGCTACTTCTGTTCCAAGCAGTCCCGGTGAGTAGTAGGCAAATTTAGCTGAGTTTGTCATGAGCGTTTTTATGTTTTTGGGTATCATTGGGGATGTGAGGATACAGGTATCTACGGTCAGTTTACCGCCGAAATTTTTCAGTGTTTGTATGTATCCTTTTTTGTCTGCTTTATCTCTCACTTCCCTGCTGCAGGATACTACGAATATTGTATCCGGATGGCATTTTTGCTTTTCAATTAACGGGTTGAGTTTTTTGAATTCTTCTATGGAGAAGTGAGGACTTCCGAGTGCTATTATGTCCGGTTTATTATTTTTTGTCGTTGTCAGTTCGTTTTTTGCGTTTTTTATTTCGGTCATGGTTATTTCTTTTGATTCATCCGGCTTTTTGCCTTGAAAGGCTTCTTCGATCGTCTGCGCTTCGGGTGTTATGCCGATTATATGAAACATGGCGATGGCGCCTGCGGATGCTCCTCCGGCACACAGGGCTTTTAGCTGGTCTTCTGTCGGTTTAACACTGAATCCGTCTATAACCGGAATTTTGTCGATTACATTTTTACCGAGATAATATCCAAGCACGGAGTAGAAGGCGTCGTTTTCCTGAAGCTTGGCTGAAATATTTTTTAATGTATACAGTATGTTGCCTGCTCTGTTTTCTGTGAGATGGAGTCCGACAGCCGGAACCCGCCCGGTTATTGCCGCACAGATATCGAGTAAATCAGGGTATCTCTCTGTTCGCGCTCCTATTACCGAGTTTGCAAATGCTATTGCGTTGGATTCTCCCCATGCTATCTGCTGCCCGAATTCCGGTCTGTATTGTGTCTGATAGGGGGCGCAGGTCCATGTAGTTATACATCCCATGTTTTGGTAAGCTACCATTTGACGGTAGGATTTGTCCGCCCAATCGGAAGGAACATCCCAATCTTTCAGTCCGCTTTTGTCGACTCCGCTTACGTTGAGCGTTGAGGGTACTTTTACTTTTGCACCAAGTTTTACCAGTCTTTCCGCATATTCAAGGGTTGCATCTCCCATGAAAAGTGAGCTGTCTATGTGCGCGGCTGTAATGTCCATCATGTTTTCCGCCTGGTAGACCTCCGCCATTCGTTTCATGATGGACATTGCCATTCGCGCGGCAGGACCATGTTCTCCCGCGATGAGCGCTTTGTCGTATTCGGTTAGTTTTAGCGGCATAATTTCACATATTTAACATTGTTTTTTTCACGTATTTACATTGTTCTTCAATTATACCAAATAGGGCATTTATTGAAACCTATGAGCAGTTCAAAACAACACACCCATGAAAGC